>JANNDZ010000785.1:0-8436 GCA_031378395.1 Pseudanabaena sp. OTE_75_metabat_487_sub | reverse complement strand
CTCAAAACCATCTATCGGCGAAGTCATCCTCAAGGGCAAACTGATCACCAAGCCAGGTCCTGATCGCATGGTCGTATTCCAAGGCTATGCCCTCTTACCTTGGCTCACTGTTTATGAAAATGTCATGCTTGCCGTGGATTCAGTTAATCCCCAACTCTCAAAAAGCGAGAAAAATGATATTGTTCGCCATCACCTCGCCATGGTCGGATTGAGTGAATCTGCCGAGAAAAAGCCACCTCAAATCTCAGGTGGGATGAAACAGCGCGTATCGATCGCTAGAGCTTTATCTATTCGTCCTCAAGTCCTCATCCTTGATGAACCATTTGGCGCTTTGGATGCAATCACCAAGGAAGAACTGCAAGAAGAACTGCTACAAATCTGGACAGAACATCGCTGTACGGTATTGATGATCACCCACGATATCGATGAGGCTCTATTCTTAGCCGATCGCCTTGTGATGATGACCAACGGCCCCGCCGCGCATATTGGTGAAATCTTAACGATTCCTTTTGCTCGTCCCCGCGATCGCGCTCAAATCATGGAAGATCCTCTATACTACGATCTGAGAAATACAGCTCTAGACTTCCTATATAATCGCTTTGCCCATGACGAGTAATGAAGCCCTCACCCCTAGCCCCACTCCCAAAGGGAGAGGGGGACAAGAGTGCAGAATAGAGTTTGGCGATCGCCTAGTGGTGATCGCGACAATGCACCGTAAGGAATTAGCGATCGCGCCAATTGTACAAACATCGTTAGGCGTGAAAGTTACAGTACCTCAAGACTTTAATAGCGACTTGTTCGGCACATTTACCCGCGATATTGATCGCCCTGCTAATCAAGTTGAAACCGCAAAACTCAAAGCCGAAAAAAGTTTAGAACTAATTGAAGCTGATCTAGCGATCGCCAGTGAAGGCAGCTTTTTCCCGCATCCCATGTTAGGTATTCCCTACAATCGCGAAATTGTTTTTTTACTCGATCAAAAGCATAACTTCACTGTTTATGGAGAATTTCTCTCCACCGATACAAACTTTCGTCATCAAGAAATTTCTAGCTACGAGCAAGCCTACGATTTTGCGCTCAAAGTTGGCTTTCCCGATCATGCGATCGTGCTGATGCAAGATGCCACGACTTCGGCAAAGGAGGCAATTTATAAAGGAATTACTTCAGAAGATTTACTCAAAGAATCTGTCCATGAGTTGCTGAAACAATCTCCTCAAATTCACATAGAAACCGATATGCGATCGCTCTACAATCCAACTCGCATGAACAATATTGCTAAAGCCACCGAAGATTTAGTGCGGAAGTTGCAACAACTCTGTCCAAATTGTGGTTTTGTGAATTTCGATGTAGTAGAAAGACGAAAGGGGATGTCATGTGAACTTTGCGGATTACCCACTCAAGTCACTCGCGCTCATATCTATCGTTGATATCGCTGTCAGTTTCAGCAAGAAGTTCTATTCCCAGATGAAGTGCAAACTGCTGATCCGATGTACTGCTCCTATTGCAATCCGTAGTATTCCGTACATCGCTTTGCTCCATATACCGTAGTGGCAATTCATGAATTGCCACTACGGTATATGGAGCATTCTATTCGATCGCTTGTAAAACTACTTTGGGCGAGAGTCTATCCTTAAACCAAACTGTCAGCGCAGGAGTATCGCTTACTTTTACACCCGCCTTCTCCAGATTCAGTCGTTCAGAAATCGCCAAAATCAAGTTTTCACAATTAGCTTGCCGCACTTGTGAAAACTTTTTACGTAAATACTCAGGTCGCCAATAGCCGACAATCTCTAATAAATAAGTACGTCCATCGGGATGCACTAATCGAAAGTCTGGAATCATCACGCTCCCAGGGATGGGAATTAAATCTACTTCTCTTTCTAACTTCCATTCTGTTTTTAGTTCCGCCCAACGTTCCGCAAACGATGACTCGATCGCACTGTCATACATTTTGCCAGCAGGATAATGGCTAACTAAACCACAGTCTGAATCGAGAGTAAATAAACCTGTACGTTTTTGTTTTGAATAAGTATCTTTTTCAACGAGAGTGGCGTTGAGGCTCCATTTGGTGACATGGAGCAAAGCGGGGAGTAGCTTAGCGATCGCAAGTCCGTAACGGGTACTCGTACCAAACAAACTCGTCGCACCATCCACGGTAATCGTAAAGCCATAATCGACATCACCTTCGATATAGGACATCAATTGAAATAGCTTGAGATAACGGAATAGCAGCTTATATTCTCCTGGATCGTTGCGATGGACTTTTAGAGTCATGTGACTTGCCCGATAGAAAATTCCTTGTACTTGTGAAAGGTTATAACGATGGATAAGAGCTTCAGGTGTCGGACTTTCAAATTCGGTCAGAATCCGATTCTCCATCAGATCGGCATAAAGTCCTGTTGTAATTTGTGAAGGTAAGACTTCACGCTTAAGTTCTTCAGTCAAGCAATCAGCAAGTTTGGTAAGGGTTTGCTGCGTAGCTTGCTGACTAGGGATAATTTGAGCCGATAATTCAAAAATACGGCGACGTAATTCCTGTGGTTCGAGGGGACTTACAATTTCAAAAGTGCTGAAACTGGACTTGAGAATATGCGCTAATCCCCGCTTTACTCGATAATCGGGTGTGTCGCCCTCAAGCTCTTGCAAGAGGCGGTCAAGTTCGCTCTGTGTCCCGCCCTTAGCATTCTCAAAAATTGCGATTAGTTCTATGGCGATCGCTTGATGCTTATCATCTAATTTCAATCTTTTAGGAATGACGGTTTCGCCATTCAGTCGATGCATCAGGAGTTCGCTAGGCAGCATAAAAGAAAAGGCTTATAGATTAGTTACAGCAATTATCGGTCAAACGAACCATAAGAAACTTTTTGAAAGTGTTGCAAAGCAACACTTTCAAAAAGTTTCTTGGGTTGGGTTTGGGCGCAAAGCGCTGTATTATGCAGCATCTAGGGCGATCGCCTTGATTGTATCCATAATTTCGCGGAAACTTGCTAGCCCAGCTTCGATATTTTCGATAATTTCATTGGCAAGGATATCGGGCTCGGGAAGGTTATCGAGATCGGCAAGGCTTTTGTCTTTGAGCCAGAAAATATCGAGGTTGGCTTTTTCTCTAGCAACAATTTCGGCATAGGTGAATTTATGCCAGCGTCCTTCGGGTTGCGATTCTGACCAAGTTTCGGTACGGTTATGGTGATTGGTGGGGTTGTAACAATCTATGAAGGGCTGGAGGTAGACAGTTTAAGGATTTTTCTTGAGGCAGCTCTTACAGCACTGCTCTCATAAAGTTTACAGACCAATTAGATTTTTCAAGCGATATCTTTGATGAGACTATAACCACTGCTGAGAAGAAGATATTACATTTCACTATTTACTGAAATTGCTCTTGTTTGAGTCGATCTCAATTTTGATGTTGTTGATTATGGTGGGGTGCGATCGCTTTTTGATTGAGATTAGATGCGATCGCTGTTTTGATGTTGTTGGTTTGTTGGAAGCGATCGCTTGTGTGGTGAAAGTATGGATGATTGAGGCGATCGCTCATAAACGAATGTGATAGGTTAGATATAACAAATCATTTGTAATTAAGCCTTTGGTTGACGGTATGGCGATCGCAGATACACATTTTGCTGTAAAGGATCGATATGAGTATTAAGGTTCTATCCTGCTTTTTAGCGATCGCGGTTTTATCAGGCTCATTTACACAAGAACTCGTGAGTGCTCCACTAAAGAATAATTGCACGTTGCAAGAAACTAAGGGAGTTAAGCAAGCAAAGCTATCTGGAGATGTAAGTGGAAAGCTCACATGGAATGCTTGTACCAGTATCATCCAAGTTTTTGTTTTTGAGTTCCCCACTAAGCGAGGTGTGATACTAACACATGCAGCAGCACTCACTAAAGCAGCAAGTCTTGTGCGAGAGTGGAAGAAAGAAACACAGACAGGATTAGCTTTTCACGAATTTCCTGAAGCTCTCGAAAAAAGAGCAATCCAGAAAAAGCGTTATGTCTTCGGCGAAAATATTCCAGTTAGTGACTTGCGGGGCTGGGCAGGAACATCAGTTAGCATTAGTTCGTCTACTCAAACAACCCAACTTACTATTCGGTATTGGGTTAATCCCTAATGGTTCTCCAGTTTTGCAGAAAGTCAGTTGGAATTGGATATGATAAAAAGTCTTGGAATCGCTTTAATTATAGGATTTTCATCAATTAGTTGTCTTCCTGCTTTGGCAAATGCAAAGCCTAATTTATCATTGCCAAAATCTGAAACTGTTATTAACGAAGATATTGACAACAACGGAAAACCCGATCGCATTGTTGCCAGCTATTTTATTCGTCCAGTCTTAGTTCCCAAATATGACTCAAACGCTTGTCAGACATTAGCAGGGAAGTTTGTGAGATACACCTTGTATACTGATGGAGCGAAAACAGGTAAAGTCATTCTCGAACAAGCTTATGGAACTAGTCTGGCTAGTTACTGGATTCATCGATTAATATTGGATAAAGATCTAGATAGCGATGGGCGAAAAGAACTATTGTTTTACATGGGTGATGACACCAGTCAAGAGAGTATGTATCTCTTTGTCAAGCCAGATGGAGTAAAGACAGTTTATCTTGGAGTTATGGATTTGCCTGGAGCAAAGCTCAACGAAAATTTTGATTTACAGCTTTTCAGAAGAGAGGTGTTTGCTCAATGGGATCGAGTAGAACAGTTATGGAAGAGTCAAGATAAACGTCACCTATGGACGTTAGGCGATTGTGTAGAAATTCGGGAACTCCCAGATGCTCGATCAAAGATTGTCGGTATGATCTCGAAGAATGAGGTTCTCACTGTTTTTCAGCCTCAAACAGATAATGGTTGGATTGGGGTAGAGTTTCCATATGGAAATAAAGGATGGATTAAAGCCAAAAATACTAGTTTCACTTCGCCCGTAAGGATTATTCGCTTCGCCAAACCCTAGAATGCTTAATGCGTAGCAATTTTATTGATCGCTGTTTTCACAGCATTTATCAGTAGATCTGGCTGGTCTACCCATACAAAATGACCACTTTGGCTTGCCTCAATTTGCTGACAATCTGTGGATAATTGGCTTAGCTCAATGTGCATTTTATCCCGCAACTTGTTAATGCTTCGCAAAGGAATAAATGCAGTCCAAAATGCAGGTTTGAAGAAGGAAGCAGCTTTAATGCTAACTATAGGTAATGAGCCAAAATGTTTGGCGACACTCACTTGCTCTGAACTCTTATCCAGATTGATAATCTCTCGGCTCATCGTAATCCAATGTTTGGGAAGACAAAAAGAGCGCTTTACGCGATCGCGTGATTCTTCAGAAAAATTCCGTAACTCTGGCTTGATTAATTCAAATACTTTACATGTTCTCAATAATCGAATAACCCCAAATGCTGAGCCAAAGATAGACATCACAAAGCCTGACAGAAAAAACAGCTTGAGCGCCTTTAATTGGAGCGGCATATTTAGCATCCCGATCTCATGCAGTCCATCGGTGAGGACTAAGCCCGAAACTTTTTGAGGAAATAAGTGAGCATATAGTCGGACATTGTAACTACCAAAGGAATCGCCTACTAAGATGTAAGGTGGCTCGATTTTGGCTTGAGTTAGCAATAGGTCTAGTTCCTTTACAATTTGCTCACTGGTGCGAGGATGTGGGCTATGGTCGCTCCATCCATATCCTGCGCGATCGCAAATACATACTTTTCCTAGTTTGGCTAATTCCTCTATCAACAGATAGCCTTCTACGCCGCCTAAGCTATGGTCTAGCACGATTATTGGTTTGGCTTCTCCTAAAGTATAAAGATGCAGCCGATATCCACCAACATCAATCAGTTGACCAATAGGCGATCGCCTATCTTCTAAGTAGCTAGCGATCGCTTGATAAAGTGTCGTAAAAATCAGCAGAATAACTTGAATTGCGATCGGCATTATCAGACCTTGCTATATATCTCGCTACATTTGAAATCACACAAGCTTGGGGCATTCATAAACCACTTCAAAGGCTGATAGTTTGTCAGCTTTCCCTTTTAAGGATAACTCACCAACAGAACGACAGGAGATTGTGTCTTGCACAGCCGTAAAAGTTTCCTTGCTGATTAATATCTGTTTAGCAATAGCTCTACTTTCAAGACGCGCCGCCACATTCACGACATCACCAAGGACTGTATAGTCCATTCGACGTTCACTTCCTAAACAACCAGCTATAACTTCTCCTGTATTGATGCCGATGCCAAGGTTGATAATATCTGAATTAGTCCTCGTTTCGTTAATTTCGGCGACCTTGTGTTGGATGGCGATCGCGCAATTAACTGCTCTTATTTCCTGATCGATTTGTTCGGTTGGAGCACCGAATACCAGCATAATTGAGTCTCCAATAAACTTATCAATTGTGCCTTCATATTGGAAAACTATTTCAATGATGTCCTGAAAATAACTATTAAGGAGTGCAAAAATATCATCAGGAGAAGCTGTTTCAGCATAGGATGTGAAGTTACGCACGTCGCAGAACACACAAGTTACTTTACGTCTTTCACCTGCAACGATCTCGGCAAAGTCAGAACTGTGCATAATCCGATCCACCACCTGCCTAGTAACAAAGCGGCTGAACATATCTTGCATCTGCGCTGAGCGATATTTTTCATGTTCGAGTAGATGTTGAACACGCAGCATAGGATTTTGTGTAATAACTCTCTTGTAGGTCTCAATGCCAACTCTTCCCACTCTCAGAAGGCTGCGAGCACAGTCTTGGATTGTCTGATGTTTATTAATTGGTAAGGGCTTAACAATATTCTTCTCTAAATAATCCTGTAAAATTGGTCGTGTCTCATCATCGATTTGCAAAATCTCGTAGGCAGCACATCGACCTTTTGTCCCTTTTTGTTCACAGATCGTACAACCTACTTCTTGCCATAATTTTTCTGAGTGATGAGTACTGGGGTCTAACAATTGCATTGCCTCGATACCTACTTGAATTGGTCGAGCGCAATTTGAACATAAGACAGGCAAAAGTATCTGTGACCAAATACAAGAAAAATTCTGAAGAATCTCTAAATAATTCAGCCCTCTCCAATCTAAAAAATTATAGATAACATCTATCCCTATATAAGGTGTCTGTATACAAGTGAAAATCCACTTTTGTTGTTGAGCTGCATGGAAGACTGCGTGATCATTTCTTAAGTTCAACATATCAACAATAAGAAAGCTAGAGGAGTCTTGCCTTGCCTTTTCCATGGCTTCCATCCAAGCTGTCTCAGATGGTGAGACAGTCTGAACTGTCCAGCTCTCTGGTAGTACGAATGGGAAATCTAATTCTTCTGTCAAAACGGTAACTGGTAAACCTGACTTAGCAAACTCCTGTACAATTGCCAATAGAATCGTAAGTTTACCTGTACCAGAGATACCAGTGGTTGCAAAAATACTAGGTGAGCCACTGAGAATATTTTGGATAAACTCTAAGGTGGAGCTTGACCGAGGTGAACTTGGTGGGAGTAGATCTTGAAGCTGTGTTATAGGAATGGGCGATTCCATAGATGTTAATCCATAAATTTTTAGCTGGAATTATGTTACCCCAATTTTTGGATGCACAAAAACATTGGCGATCGCTCACCTATCTCGTCTAGCTATTAAGCGATCTCGAATTCTCACTAGATTAAAACATTTCTCAGCTTCTTGATAAATTAATGCCGCGTTAAGTTGAAGTTCCAAAAGATATACATCAACTTCAGTTTTGTGTCTCAAGTATCAAGCGATCGCTGGATAAGTATCTGAAGCAGCAAGTAATGTGTACTGCAATATTAGCTATTTAGACTTTTGCTGATTTCATTTTTTGCAAAACTGCTGCTTGAACTTTCTCGTCAAAATCAGGAGCATCTACAGTTGTAATGATCTCTCGTTTGCGATCGCCTAATCTATCTAAATACACTCGAAAAGCAATCTTATCTTCACGATGCAGGAGAAAATATTTTCTTAACTCCTGATCTGACATAACTGTATAGTTAACTTCACTCATTAGAATACCTCTCCATTCGGTGTAATCTGGAACTCTAAATCTTCAGTGTTTCCAGCCAAAACGTACAAATTATTTGTTCGCTCATCAATACAGGCAATATGTACAGGCTGAAGCATAATATACGTTAACCAATAGATCAGACGATATAAGCCTCTTAGTTGAGCATCAGTAGGCATTTAAGTTTTTATTTCACACAATCCGATTATAGCACTAGATTTTAGCGAATATATCTAATAATTTCAGCTTTATCTATCAACCTAACAGGATCTGTTGTTGCTTCAATCATGGTCGCATGGGGAATAACTCGCTTCACATCAGTAATAGCACTAGAAATAGCCTCGGAAACAGACGAAGCCTCACGCATAAAATTTAGTGCAATATACCCCTGATTCCCAACACCAATTAAAGCGTCATCACACCCATTTTC
>JANNDZ010000758.1:0-1905 GCA_031378395.1 Pseudanabaena sp. OTE_75_metabat_487_sub | reverse complement strand
CCGCCGAGCGTTCCTGCTCTGGCAGCACGATCAAACTTAGCACTGAGACAGTTGCCGAATATTTGCGATCGAATGTTGCTTTGATGAAGAACATGATCGCCCGCGATTATCACGATGCCAAAACATTGTTGCGCCGCATCGCCAAAATGGAAGAGTGGCTTGCCAATCCTGTCCTCATGGAAGCTGATCCCGATGCCGAATATGCGGAAATCATCGAGATCAATCTCAATGAAATCAAGGAGCCAATTGTTGCTGCACCAAACGATCCTGACAATGTAAAGTTGCTCTCAGAAGTAGCTGGCGATCGCGTAGATGAAGTATTTATTGGCTCCTGTATGACCAATATTGGACATTACCGCGCCGCCGCTAAGGTTCTCGAAAAAGAACCACCTGTCAAAACCCGTCTCTGGATTGCTCCACCCACACGCATGGATGAGTTCCAACTCAAAGAAGAGGGGATTTACAGCACTTTTGGAGTAGCTGGCGCAAGAACTGAAGTCCCAGGATGCTCTCTCTGCATGGGAAATCAAGCAAGGGTAGCCGATGGTGCGACTGTATTCTCGACTTCCACCCGTAACTTCAATAATCGCATGGGCAAAGACGCTCAAGTCTATCTAGGTTCGGCTGAGCTAGCGGCGGTCTGTGCCTTGCTTGGCAGGATTCCGACAGTGGAAGAGTATCAAGCGATCGTCACTCGTAAAATCGATCCTTTTGCCAGTGAACTCTATCGCTATCTCAACTTCGATCAGATCTCCAATTTTGAAGATCAAGGTCGGGTGATTGCGCTAGAGGATATGCCTCGCATTGAGGACATTTTGGGGATGCCTGTAGCAAAGCGTTAAAATTATGTAGAGTTTGCAGTTTGCCTGTAGGTAAACTGCAAACTCTATACGAGTTTTTGAAAGGAACATTCTATGGATTTCAGTGCAGCCTTACCGATTTTTGCGATTACTTTACGCGAAGGTGTTGAAGCCGCCCTTGTGGTGGGAATTGTGATGGCATATCTCAAAAAAGCCGATCGCAGTTCGCTTAATCCTTGGGTATTTGGTGGCATTGGTACGGGAATATTAGCTAGCTTTGTGGTGGGCATATTACTGAATTGGTTTTTAAAACAGGTCGAAAGTACTGACCCAGACCAAGCAGCTTTTTATGGACAATTGTGGCAAGGGCTTCTGGGAATCACTGCGATCGCCATGTTGAGTTGGATGTTGGTATGGATGACTGAAAATGCTAAAGCGCTGAAAGGTGAAATCGAGGGGCGAATTGGTAAGGCGATCGCGAATGAAAAGAATGCAGGTTTTGCCGTATTCACACTAATTTTGATCGCAGTTTTGCGCGAAGGCTTTGAGGTGGTGATCTTTATCTCGGCAAAGCTACAAGGTGGACTTGTGCCAATTTTGGGAGCAATCGCAGGTTTAGTTGGGGCAGTAGCGATCGGGACTGCGCTGTTTCAGTTTGGGATTCGCATCAATCTTAAAGTATTCTTTCAAGCGATGGGCGTATTCCTATTACTAATCGTTGGAGGTTTAGTAATTAGTGCGATCGGGCATCTTGACAAAGCCATAGCAGCCTACGCTGAACTCTCGCAAGCTTCGCTTTGTTTCCCAACTGATACAACAACTGAATTAACTTCCTGTCTTCTAGGTGGTTTAGTTTGGGATGTGCATGAGATTCTTCCTGACAAAGAATTCCCTGGAATCTTGTTCAAGGCTTTGTTTGGTTTTCGAGATCGCCTATTTCTAGGACAAGCGATCGCTTACTTTATGTTCCTAACTTCGGCGGGGTTGCTATATTTCCAAAGCCTTTCAGACAAACCTATTAAAAGTGTGGCGAAGAATTGACGGCAACGTAAAATCTGTAAACTTACAGCGCTTTACGCTCAACCCCAAACCAAGAAAAAAATTT
>JANNDZ010000739.1:0-1764 GCA_031378395.1 Pseudanabaena sp. OTE_75_metabat_487_sub | reverse complement strand
CGAAGCCCGCCGAAACGTTTTTTGGTTTTATATGCACATGTTATTTAATTTTCATTCCTTACCGCAAAGTTGTAATTAGATTAATTACAACTTTGCGGTAAAAAAATCTTTAGTCCTAATTTGCCCAGATAATTAGGTAATATTCTCAAGGAGTGTACAGCGATGAAATTACCGTTGTATATTGTTCTGTTCTTGTTTGGTTTAGCGATCGCCCAAAGTATTTACTTCTATCCATTATTACCAAACGTCGTTGGTTCGCATTTTGATGTGACAGGCAAGGTTAATGGAAATTCCCCTAAGCTTGTCTACTTTATTATCTACTTTGTTTCGTTGGCGATCACCAGTTCTTTTACGCTGGTTCTCCCTTTAATGCTGAGGTATTTGCCGACTTCCATGATTAATTTGCCCCACCGTGAATATTGGCTGTCAGGCGATCGCAAAGAAGAGACATTAAGTTTTTTTAATGTCCATATGTCTTGGTTTGGTGTTGCCACCATGCTGTTATTGATCGTAATTTTTCATTTGACATTTCTGGCTAATCTTAGCCCGATCAAAGATCTCAATTTACCTATGCCTTGGGCTTTATTTGGGGCATTTTTCATATTCATGATCTGGTGGGTGGTGACGTTATTACGCCGTTTTCCAAAACCTTCCTAAAAAGAGAAATCGCCCGCTACGCGGGCGATTTCTCTTTTTAAGTTTGCAAAACAAAATGTGGCGCTTAGCGCCACATTTTGTTTTTATAGATAAAATGGAGCAAAGCGCGAACAAATGAACGGACAAAACTATGCCACGTTATACAGGAATTTCTAGCGAAGCCTTTCGCCATCCACTCGATCGCCAAGCTGAACAAGCCCTCCGCAGCGTCCCAGGGTTTGATCTTGTGGCGGGTAAATTTGTCGAGTTTATGTATGAGCGTCCGCAAACGATTTACCACATTGGCAATAGTATTCAGGTTAGTCATCGCCAATACGCTACGATTCATCGCATATTTCGGGAATGCATTGCTGACCTTGACGTGCAGCCAGAACCAACGCTATTTGTCTCGCAAAATCCTGTCGCAAATAGCTATGCCCTTGGGAAGGATCATCCCTACATTGTGATTAATTCGGGATTGCTAGATCTGCTTACCGAGGAAGAAATTCGCTCTGTACTTGCCCATGAACTTGGTCATATTAAATGCGGTCACACAACCCTGATCCAGATGGCGATGTGGGTGATGAGCGTTGTTTCGACTATTAGCGAAATGACTTTCGGTTTGGGTGGCATTGTTAGTAGTGGATTGATTTATGCCTTTTTTGAGTGGCGACGCAAGGCGGAATTATCCAGCGATCGCGCAGCACTATTAGTCACCGATGAATTAGATACAGTTCTTTCAACAATGATGAAGTTGTCTGGTGGAAGTACTGCTTTTGCCCATGAGTTGAGCCTACCTGAGTTTATTCGTCAATCGGATGCTTATCAAGAACTTGACAAAGATAATCTCAATCAAATTTATAAATTTATGCTCTATAACGGCTTTGGTGCTGGCTCGATGCTCAGTCATCCATTCCCCGTTGAGCGGGTTCACTATATTCGTGAATGGGCAGATTCGGAAGAGTATCGCAATATTAAATCTGGCAATTATAAGCGTGGAGATACGACTGGTGCAGTTGATGTGTCTCAATCTCCCAAAGAAGAGAAAAAGTCAGAGAGCGAAGCAGAACGCCTGAAACGTCAAATTGACGATTTGCAAGCCGAAATTAATCGTATTAAGCGCCAATA
>JANNDZ010000700.1:0-1869 GCA_031378395.1 Pseudanabaena sp. OTE_75_metabat_487_sub | reverse complement strand
GCTTCTTCTCCCCGTACCGAGGACTGCATTGGTTGCAAACGTTGCGAAACTGCTTGCCCCACTGACTTCCTAAGCGTCCGTGTCTATCTTGGTGCTGAAACCAGCCGCAGCATGGGTCTAACTTATTAATTACGAATTATTCAATTACGAATTACAAATTTTTAATTCCTAATTTTTGATTCATGATTTTTAACTAAGCTAGATTCTTGTTTATTTTTCGTTAAGTGCAATTATTCTTTATCCTGCATTTAGATTTAGGCGTACCAATTGGTGCGCCTAAATTATCTCTACAAACAAAAGGCACGCTATGCGTGCCTTTTGTTTTAATAGAGACGGCGCTTAGCGCCGTCTTTGTATGAATATATTTTTTATGCTTGATATTTTCGATCGCATCCCCGATGGCTTACTAGATCTTGAATCTACTCAACTTTGGCAATTGCTGAAGCACCCTACTCTGATCCACCTCGAAGGCGATCGCCAACCAGCGTTATTTGTTTCGATTTTGTTACATGGCAATGAAACAACTAGTTGGTTAGCGATGCGCGAATTGCTTCGTAAATATCAAAATAAGAAACTACCGCGATCGCTTTCCTTATTTATCGGCAATATCGAAGGTGCGAGATATCGCCAAAGGCATTTAGCCGATCAGCCTGACTACAATCGCATTTGGCAAGTCGGAGACTCATCAGAGCCATTACCAGAGAAAATCATGGCACAGAAGGTCATTACCGAAATGCGATCGCGCGGTGTATTTGCCAGCATTGACATTCACAACAATACGGGTAGAAACCCACACTATGGCTGCATTACCCACTTAGACAAGCATTCTCGACATTTAGCACGGCTATTTGATAAAACAGTGGTCTATTACACCAGCCCCAAGACAGTGCAATCCTATGCCTTTGGGGAGTTTTGCCCTGCGATCGTTTTGGAATGTGGACAGCCTGATAAACCTGATGGCACAGCTCATGCGTTGGAATATGTAGAAACCTGTCTGAATCTCGATAGTTTCGATGATTTACCTGATTCGGTGATCGCGGATATTGATCTGTTTCACACAGTGGCGATCGTGAAAGTACCTGAGCAAGTTAATTTCAGCTTTACGGACGAGCCTGATGATGACATTACTTTCCCCGCCGAGATGGATTGTTTGAATTTCTGTGAATTACCAATTGGGGCAAACTTTGGTGAAGCTAAAACCGAGAGAGCTCATTTGTCAGCTTTAAGTGAAGAGGGAGAAGAGCAAGGCGATCGCTATTTTCAAATTCAAAATGGCAAAATTATTTTAAAAGTACCTGTGATGCCATCAATGCTTAGCCTCAATACCGATATTGTTCGCCAAGATTGCCTTTGCTACTTAATGGAACGTTTACCAAAGCCAGAATAAAGTCAGAGCGAAGCGCTGAATTTATTCTGGCTTTTTAGAGCGCAAAATTAGAGCTAACGCCCAAAAGGAAACTTAAATGGCAAAGGTTTAATTAGCGCTAATTCATCAATCATCTGCTCATGCAAATGACCATTGGTTGCTAGTAATCTTCCAGACTTAGGAATATGTTCGCTACCATCGTAAGCAGTGACAGTGCCACCCGCCTCACGCACGACCACTACGCCCGCCGCCAAGTCCCATAGAGATAAACCTCTTTCCCAATAGCCATCCAATCTGCCACAAGCAACATAGGCTAAATCCATCGCTGCTGAACCGCCACGGCGCACCCCTTGAGTGATATGCGTGAAATGACAAAACTCAGCATAGTTATTATCATCAACGAGAGTGCGATCGTAAGCAAAGCCAGTCACAAGCAAACTACGACTAAGTTCTGTAACTTTAGAAACACGAATTGGCAGACGATTACGAGTTGCTCCCAAGCC
>JANNDZ010000695.1:0-2538 GCA_031378395.1 Pseudanabaena sp. OTE_75_metabat_487_sub | reverse complement strand
GGGCATGTCTAGTACAAATGGTGGAATTTTCTGTCCGAAGCTTGTAAAAAATCACAAAAATGTTTTAAATATTTAGGAACTAATCATCTTTAAATTCGTCCTTAAGCAGGAAGCGTACTTTCTGTACCTAAAAAAATAGTGATCATGTGAGGATTGTAAACGTTTATGATTAAAATCAGATCTTCTAGCTATATCAATTTAGTTGCCCTTACAGCAACAACAATTGCCACAACAATCATATCTATCTTTAACTCCAGCTATGCTCAAGCTGAGGTTCAAAAAGAAACTAAGATCGCCACAAATGAATCTGATCTAATTCGATCAATTAGTCGAGATCCAATGATCACACCAGTGATCGCCCCCAACAAATCTGAGACATTACAAGCTCCAGTAAACCCTAATACTGACTCACAAATTATTCGGGCGATCAATACAGAGCTAGTACAGTCAAAACCAGTCAAAACTAGCGATCGCACTAAGCCAAGTCTTAATGCTCAGGGTGTTACTTCGGTTTCGCAACTCAGTGATGTTAAACCTACAGACTGGGCTTTTACAGCATTACAATCCCTCGTTGAGCGCTATGGTTGCATCGCAGGCTATCCAGATAGCACCTTTCGCGGTAGACAAGCTACTAGTCGTTATGAATTTGCCGCAGGTTTAAATGCTTGTCTCGATAAAATCAACGAAATCATCTCCTCAGGGCTATCTGACAAAGTTGGTAAAGAAGATCTAGAAACCTTGAAAAAGTTGCAAGAAGAATTTGCCGTAGAGCTTGCAACATTACGTGGTCGAGTTGATGCTCTTGATGCAAAGACCGCCAAACTAGAAGCCCAGCAATTTTCTACCACTACGAAATTGTTTGGTCAAGCCATTTTTGGACTGCAAAGCCGTTTACCCAATACGGGTAGCCTTACTCCTAGAGATGGCACACGCAACACTGTTGATGATGCGACTAATCTTACCTTTGGCTATAACCTCCAACTCAGCTTGGTTACCCAGTTCGACAATCGCAGTCTTTTGTTAACAGGGATTCAAGCAGGTAATGCTTCTACCGCTTCTACACTTTTTGCTAACAACAACTTTCTAACCAATAGCTACACACGCCTCGGATATGAACTGGACACAGCTAACTCAATCCAGTTGAGTGATTTGTCCTATCGCTTTTTAGTAGGCGATCGCTTAGCTGTAATTGTTGGTGCAGCTGGAGTTGCTCCATCAAGTGTATTTCGAGGACCCAACCGTTATGAAAGTGCAGGTCAAGGTGCTCTCTCAGCCTTTGCGCAACGCAACCCCATTCTCAACTTCCCAGGACAAGCTGGGATTGGTTTTGACTGGCAAATCAGCGATAACATTAGCTTGCAAGGCGTTTATGCCGCATCCTTGGCAGCCGATCCGAACAATGGTCTAACAGGTGGCCCCTTTACCGCAGGTGTCCAACTGGCGATTACCCCTAGTGAGGCAATTGATCTCGCGCTTTACTACCTTAATTCCTACACCACTAATGCCAGCTTAAATACGGGCGTTGGTGATAACTTGATCGGCCCGATCGCAGGACGTTTCTCCACCAATGCCTTTGGCGGTACTGCGACATGGAGAATCTCTCCTCAGGTTACTCTAGGCGGCTGGGCTGGTTACACCACCTCCGAGTCTAGAGATGTGGGCTTAGGTGGCACAGTTAATACATTTAACTGGATGGCTTTTCTCAACTTCCCTGATTTGTTTGCTGAAGGGAACTTGGGCGGTATCTACGTTGGACAGCCTCCCAAGATCACCAGCAGTAACATTACCCAAAATGGCGTACCTGCTTTTAACATTCCTAGTGCGATCGGCTTGACTGGTGTTAATGCAGGGGACTTCGGTGGACAGCCTTCGACGACTACTCATCTAGAGTTGTTTTATCGGATGCGCTTGAATGACAATATCAGTATTACCCCTGGGGTGCTATTTATTTTTAATCCTGTGCAAACTGCTGGCAGTGACACGATCACCGTTGGCGCTATCCGCACAACTTTCACATTCTAAAACAAATCCAAAACGTAAGGGGGCGCGAAGTGTCCCCTTACGTTTTAGGTAGAAGATCTTTTCTTAAATTTGGGGAACCATAGAAATAGCCTAGCCGTCTAGGGTGAAATAAGTTCTTATTGGAACTACTTCCGAGATGTTTACGTCTACCTGAAGCTTTTGGCAAGTATAGTCTCAGTTTCAGCATTACTCAATCGCTAACCAATAGATATCAAGAGGGAAATGAAAATGCTAACTCGGATCAAGAATTACACATTTAACTTGGGGGCGATCGCAATTACACTTGGAGCAACTGCGATCGGGGCATCTCCATCACTAGCTCAAACTACCTCAGTTCCAATTACTGGCGGAAGTTTTACCGTAAATGTGACTAATGCCGCCACAAACAACGTTAATAGCACAGCCGTAACCGTACTCACACCAGTTGGAACTGCTCAAGTTTCAGCACTATCTGGAACTACTGCTGGCACAACCAATCTGACCGCTGGCAATAGCTTTGATATTGTTGGCAAATCG
>JANNDZ010000686.1:0-3202 GCA_031378395.1 Pseudanabaena sp. OTE_75_metabat_487_sub | reverse complement strand
ACTTCTTCTGATGCCAACCCTGCTCTATGTCCAACCATGTCAGACAACTTAAGTAAATCCAAGAGTTTGAAGTTTCACCCCATCAAAGTTGTTGCCGAACCTTGGCGTGGCGAGCATCATGTTTATTCCATCTTTGCTTTACCTCTGCAATACAAAGACATCTACAATCGTTCTCAGCTATTGGTCAAAGACACCGACACCCCTTGGGAGGTTACACCCACCGATGGGCTTAAATATGGTGAGATAGCTCCTGAAGACTCCTTTTTAGTAATTGGATTTTTTCCTACTCGTTTGACTCTGTGGTATTGGGTAAGTGGTCGGTTTGGCGAACTGAGACAACCTTGCAACTGGACTCTCCATCTTTTTCCAAAATAGCGCTTTGCGCTCAAACGAACCGCAATAGACTCTGTGAAAGTGCTGCTTTGCAGCACTTTCACAGAGTCTATTGGTTCGGGTATAATTGCGAAGATTAAGATAAAAATAAAAAATATTTGCCGCTTAGCAGTGGTGATATGGGAAATTGAAAACATGGGAAATTTTGGCGGTTGGCTGATTAAGCTGGGGCAAAGTTGTTTACTGATCGGACAAATCATTACCCATGTTTTGATCTATCGTCGCTTCCATTGGCGTAACACGATCGAGCAAATGTCAATTGTTGGAACTGAGTCGCTGCTGATTACTTTGATTACGGCTTCCTTTGTTGGAGCTGTATTTACAATCCAAGTAGCGCGAGAATTTATTAACTTCGGAGCACAACAGGCGATCGGTGGAATTTTGGCGATCGCCTTAGCGCGTGAGTTGATTCCTGTACTGACAGCAGTAATCATTGCAGGGCGCATTGGTTCAGCATTTGCGGCGGAAATTGGCACAATGCAAGTAACTGAGCAAATCGATGCGCTCTATATGTTGCGAACAAATCCTGTGGACTATCTGGCAACCCCTCGTGCGATCGCCTGTTTATTAATGTTGCCTGTCCTCACAATCTTAGGATTTTTAACTGGTATGGCCGGAGGCTTATTTCTATCTCAAGCCATGTACGCCATTCCCTACAATATGTTTCTCAATTCTGTCCAGAATTTACTCAAGCCTTGGGATTTAATCGCAGCACTAATCAAATCTAGTATTTTCGGGGTCTTAATTGCAGTGATCGGTACAACTTGGGGATTGACCACCACTGGTGGTGCAAAGGGTGTGGGCGAGTCCACCACCACCGCAGTTGTTACCGCCTTACTAGCTATCTTTATCAGTAATTTCTTCCTGTCATGGGTATTCTTTCAAGGTATTGGCTCATCTCTGACTGGTTCATAAGTATCAATAAGTTTTATTTAAGTAATCGGGTATTGTAATGATTGCTAGCTCCCAACAGTCAGTAAACTAGAAGCAGCCGTCTAGAATTTGGGAGAATGCGATCGTGATTAATACTAAGCCCCGCGATGTCCAAGCAATTTATATTGCTGACGAAACCTTTGCCCTGCGATCGCGTAGTTGGAATCGCCTGCGGTTTGAAATTGAATATGCTCTCGAAAAAGGGACAACAGCAAACTCTTTCTTAATTCAAGGCAACTTACTAGCACTAATCGATCCCCCTGGTGAGACTTTCAGCACAATTTATCTGGAAGAATTGGGTAAGCGCATTAACATTGGCGATATCAGCTATGTGATTCTTGGTCATGTTAACCAGAACCGCATTGAGACATTAAAGGCCTTGCTCGAAATTAATAGTCGCATCACCTTTATTTGCACTAATCCAGGGGCGATCGCGCTACGCCAAAGCCTAGGAGAAAAGCTCAAAATTCAAGTTGTACGGGGTGAAGAATCTCTGGATCTTGGGAAAGGTCACATTCTTAAATTTATCCCTACTTCTACACCGCGCCATCCTGATGAGCTTTGCACATACGACTCAAAAACTCAGGTTTTATATACCGATAAATTCTTTGGGGCGCATATCTGTGGCGATCAAGTTTTTGATGAAGGTTGGAGTCAACTATTAGGCGATCGTCGTTATTATTTCGACAGCACGATGGCAAACCAAGTCCGCCAAGTTGAGGCAGCGATCGAAAAGTTAACCTTGCTGCCTGCGGTGTTTTATGCTCCTGGACATGGACCAATGTTGCGACATGGCCTGCATGAATTGGTCAATCTCTACCGTCAATGGAGCGAAGCTCAGAAACAACAAAACATCTCTGTAGCATTGCTGTTTGCTTCGGCATATGGCAATACGACTACGATCGCTAATGCTTTGGCACGAGGGATAACCAAGGCAGGGGTCTCTGTCGAGTTAATTAATTGTGAGAATGCAGAGCCAGAAGAAATCAAAATTGCGATTGAGAAATCGTCTGGCTTCTTGATTGGTTCTCCAACTTTGGGTGGACATTTGCCAACACAGGTACAAACGGCTCTGGGCATAGTCTTATCTACGGCAACTAAGAGCTATCAAGCAGGTGTATTTGGCTCCTATGGATGGAGTGGTGAAGCTGTGGATATTATTTCTGGAAAGCTGAAGGATGCTGGCTATACGCTAGCCTTTGAGCCGATTCGGATTAAGTTCACGCCTACCGAGGCAACTTTACAAATTTGTGAAGAGACGGGAACTGATTTTGCTCAAGCCCTGAAGCAAGCCAAAAAAGTTCGGACAACCCTAAATCCAGGCAGTACCGTAGAGCAAGCTGTGGGAAGGATTGTTGGTTCCCTCTGTGTCTTGACTGTCAAACGCGGCGAAATCTCGACGGCGATGCTAGCGTCCTGGGTATCACAAGCATCATTTAATCCTCCAGGGCTAACGATCGCAGTTGCCAAGGATCGTGCGATCGAGACTTATTTATTTGAAGGCGATCGCTTTGTTCTGAATATTCTTGAACAGGGTAAGCAACTTCGCAAACATTTTATGAAAAAATTTGCACCTGGGGAAGATCGTTTTACAGATGTGCAGGTGGAACCGACGGAAGGTGGTCTAATTTTGCCTGATGGATTGGCATATTTAGAATGCTGCGTGATGCAACGAATGGAATGTGGCGATCATTGGCTTGTTTATGCGAGTGTGGAGAATGGCAAGCTATTGCAATCTAATGGTCTAACGGCAATTCACCACCGCAAAACAGCTAGTAATTATTAAAAGAAAGAATGCGCTATGCGCATTCTTTCTTTTCTCTGGAAGAAACTTTACGATTCTAGTTTTCAAGTAAGGGTTTGGGTTCCCGACAAA
>JANNDZ010000679.1:0-1918 GCA_031378395.1 Pseudanabaena sp. OTE_75_metabat_487_sub | reverse complement strand
AGCCATGCTTAAGCATGGCTTTTGTCATCTGTTTAGGATTTAAGTCATCCGACAAAATTGACCTGAATGTAGTTTAATTTCCCCAAAATCAGGAATCCATGCTGCCCAATAACCATCAGGATATTGACACATCAACAATGCTTCATCGTAACAACTATAAATCGGTGGTTCTAACAGAGTTACCCACGTAGAAGGTAAGGGAATAAGGCACTGAGGAGAAGAGTTTTGCCGAATATTCCTAGTGGTTTTGGATGGTTGTTGACGTGTGGTGGTTTTCATAGCTTTATTTCTACAATTTATCAAGTAACTTTATCAATCAACTTTTAAAGCAATTTTGTAAGCACTAATTTTATAGTTCAAGAACAGAGTATGTCATGAAATTATTATATACACAATATTTAGTATTAAAAGATACAGAAATATTATTAAAAGTTAAAGCTTTAATTTTTTTACAGATCTCAATAATTTTCAGTAATTCTTTTGATCAAAATTGGGCTTCATTAAGTGACAAAATGCGGTTAAAATCTTGCCCTATAGCTGTTTTTAATTGGGTGTACGCTCATTTAAAAACCAAAAAATCAAACCCAGTAAGGCTTTTGAGTTTAGAGTTTGACTAAAAAAACTCTAAATCGCTATAGTTTGTGGATATCTGGTGAACTGAATGCGCGATCGCCATTATTGGCAAGAAATAATTAGCAAGCCTTGGTTGATTAATTACCCAAAAATTCAACAAATTGGGCATTTACTCTCGCGACAATTTTTAGGGATGAGGTTAGCAATCGTAGCGATCGCAATATGCTGTGGCTTAGCGCTAGGTCAGGTAGCTCCCGCCCAATCTCAGTCTGTGGATGAGCTAAAAAATTATCAAAACTTTGTCGATCAACAACGTCAAATCATCCAGAAACAACAAGAGCAGATTAACGCTCTCACTAAGCCAGCTCAATCTCGGCTTGATGCATTGAAACGAAATGTACGCGTTACAGAAGCTCAGATTAAAGACAACGAGAAAAAAATTCGTCAAGCAAGAGAGCAGCTTCAAACTTTCAGTACAAAACTCCAAGAACTGGAGTACGACCTTAATAAAAGACGCAGTGCGACTACAGCGCGATTGCAATATTTGCAAAGGCAGCAACTACAACGGTGGTGGGTAACCTTACTTAGCAGCCAAGACCTCAATCAATTTGCCGATCGCCGTCGCCAAATTGAGCGTATTTATGACCGCGATCGCAAGCTACTTGCAGATTTGACCCAAAGATCCAATCAAGTCGAAAAGCAACGCAACCAGATAGTTGCCCAAAAAAATGAGATTGAGCTATTAACTCAAAAACTGAAATATCAAAAATCTAATATTGAAGCTGAAGCTGTTGCTCAACAAAATACGATTGATCGGCTAAAGAGCGATCGCCAAGCCTTATCTCAAGCTGAAGATCGCCTTGCTGAAGATTCGCGTCGTCTATCGCAAATTATTTTGGCAAAAGTACAGCCCTATGATGGACTAATTCTTCCCCCTGGGACTGGACAATTGATGTATCCCACGATTGGGCCAGTGACTAGTAACTTTGGTTGGCGTACACATCCTATTTTGGGAACAGAGCGCTTTCACTCAGGCATTGATTTTGGTGCAGATTATGGCAGTTTGATTTATGCAAGTGAACAGGGTCGAGTAATTTATGCGGATTGGTATGGCGGCTATGGTAACGCTGTGATTATTGATCATGGCAACGGCATGACCACGCTTTACGGACATTGTAGTGACCTATATGTCAAAGATGGCGATGTCGTCGTTAAAGGTCAACCAATTTCGGCTGTTGGTTCTACAGGGTTTTCGACTGGGCCACACCTGCATTTTGAGTTGCGTGCAAATGGAGAGCCTATCGATCCCGCTGCATATTTATAAAACCAAAAAGAGAGTTGCGGC
>JANNDZ010000662.1:0-1990 GCA_031378395.1 Pseudanabaena sp. OTE_75_metabat_487_sub | reverse complement strand
GATTGGCTCGGCAGAGAGTTCCGATGGTTCGAGCTTAGTTAGCGGAATGGGCTTCCCCAAGAGCCAACAGGCAAAGTCTTCAGGGAAGTTCTCGGCTAGGAATTTGCAGGTATTGTCATACATTAAAGAATTGTATAGCTTTAATCATGCAAACCCCAAAAGAGAGTTGCGCCGCAACTCTCTTTTGGGGTTTGTTAAGGATTTTTTGCAAGTGGCAGAATTTTCGTGTATTTTGATTGGCACAAACACATAATCAACTGTGTGAATTTTTGTCCGTTGGTTAAAGAGGATTTCCTGTATGCGTTGCAAACCTAGTCTCTTCAGCGCGATCGCCACAAGTATCACGGTTTTAGTGATCGCCCCGCCGCTGTTTGCGCGTCCTGCCCTGTCACCGACGCAGATGCAAACATGGAAAATTAGCCAATTACCACAGACAGCATCACTGATTTATGTTGCCCCGCGTGTTAACCCTAATGGCGATGGTTCGCCAAATAATCCCTATCCGTCGATAGCTGCTGCGATCGCGACTAAACCTGTGGCGGGAACGGTGATCCAACTACAAGAAGGACTCTACAGCGCTGAAACAGGCGAGTCTTTTCCGATTAAACTTCCCGTAGGTGTGACGCTACGCGGTGCGCCGACAGTTAGAGGCGTGAATACGGTGATTCGGGGCGGAGGCAAATTCGTTAGTACCAGCTTTGCTAGCCAAAATATTACGATGCTTGCCGACAATGATGCGCGGATTGAAGGACTTACCGTTATCAATCCCAACAGCAGAGGTACTGCGGTTTGGGTTGAGTCAGGTAAGCGCGTGGCGATCACCAATAATACTTTTATCAATAGCGATCGCGAAGGTTTATTTTTGACAGGGACTGCCGATGCGATCGTTAGCGATAATGTCTTTAGGAAAAACGGCGCAAATGGACTCTCTGCGGTGGGGAGTAGCACAGGTGAAATCCGTAATAATACTTTTGAAAGTACGGGATTTGGACTCGCGATCGGGCAAAAATCGCGCGTGAATGTGAGTGACAACAATATTCTCAATAATAATGATGGAATTGTAATTTCCAATCTATCAGCTCCGACTTTGCGAAATAATTTGATTTCTGACAATCAACGTAATGGAATTGTGATTCTTAAAGATCGTAAGGGTTATCCCACACCTGATTTAGGAACTTCTACAAATCTTGGGAAAAACATCTTCCGCAATAATAAAGGTAAAGATCTCAACAATAATTCTGGGGTTACTCAAGTTGCGGTTGGCAATCAACTCGATCCTAAAAAGATTGCAGGGGATATTGCGTTTGTAGGAGAGTTCCCAACTGCTCCTGCACCACAAATTGCCAGTACTCCAGTACCTGTGGTTACGCCAACATTGCCATCTGTGCCTAAAACTCCTGCAAGTGCCAGCAATGTTGAGCCTATCGAAATTACAAGACCTCAACCCAGTTTTACTACTCCAGTTAGGCCTCCAGTGGCTTTAGCTCCATCAAGCAGCAGTGTCTTTATTGAGCCATTGCCTGATGTACCGCAGCCAGGCACACCAGTTAAGCCAATTACTACTACTTTTACTCCGCGTACTGCTCTTGTAGCTAATCTTAAACCAGTAGCTACAGCTAATAATATTTCACAAAGCCCAAGCGAAGTTCTCATTGATCGCGATCCTGTTCCTGTTGTACCACCAAAGCCTGTCACTCCCCCCCGCTCAATATTTGTCCCTAACAATCCACCGCCAACTTCTCCAACAACTTCCATTCCCCCAACAATTACACCTCCACCAGTCCAGCCAACCCAAATTCCTTACAATGCTAAAATTGCTGCCCTAGTGCCGAGACCATCAAGGGACACAGCCCCTTACTTAGTTGTGATTCCAACTTCAGATACTGAAGCTCTCAATCAAGTCCGCAGCATTGTCCCCAGTGGTAAACTCATTCCTTCACGATTTGGAAGTATTATTTTGGTGCAAGGATACCCCGATCGCGATCGCGCC
>JANNDZ010000650.1:0-1718 GCA_031378395.1 Pseudanabaena sp. OTE_75_metabat_487_sub | reverse complement strand
GGGCGGCAAAGCCACCCCACTAATTCTGGAAAGTCTGGATTGGGACTTTATTTTTTCGCAGGTCTCTAAAGACGACGCAAAGCGCCGCACTACAAATTATGACGACAGTTTATCGGCAATCAATTTATTGGTGGATTGTGGTTCGGCGCGTCCTTGGGTTTTCTTCATGGTTTGACCAACAAAGAATCCTAGTAGCTTGGTTTTTCCAGCCTTATATTGTTCTACTTCCTTCGGATTAGCAACAATAATCTCATCAATGATTTTCTCAAGTTCCGCTCCAGCGAGGACGGTTAACCCTTTAGATGCAACTAAATCCTTAACAGAGCCACCTTTGATGATGAGTTCAGGCAAGATATCTTTTGCAATTTTGCTGCTGATAGTGCCATCAGTGATTAGTCTAATCATCTCTCCTAAAACTGTAGGAGTGAGAGCAATATCTGCAATCCTGAGTTTGTTCTCATTGAGATAGGCTGTAACATCACCCATCACCCAGTTAAAGACTTGCTTTGGTTCTGCACCTGTGAGGATCGTAGCATCAAAGAATTCGGCAATACTGCGATCGTCGGCAATTAGAGCCGCATCGTAGGGAGTCAGACCAAAGTCATCGCGATAACGCTTGCGATTAGCAGTGGGAAGCGTGGGAAGATCTGAACGATATTGCGCTAACGTGGTCAGCGGAACTTCGATCGCCATCAGGTCAGGTTCTGGGAAATAACGATAGTCACTTGCACCTTCTTTGGAGCGCATACTGATTGTGCGTTGAGTATTTTCTTCCCAAAGACGAGTTTCTTGTTTGATGATTTCACTTCCAGTCTCTAGAGCTTCCACTTGGCGATTAATTTCAAAATCGATCGCTCTTTGGATCGCGTTGAAGGAGTTCATATTTTTGATTTCTACCTTCGTGCCAAATTTCTCGCGCCCAACAGGACGGACAGAAATATTCACGTCACAACGTAGAGAGCCTTCTTGCATGTTGCCATCGCAAACACCAAGATAGCGCATAATCCGCCTTAGTTCTTGAGCATAGGCAGCAGCTTCTGCACCCGATCGCATATCTGGCTCAGAGACAATTTCGCATAAAGGTACACCTGTACGATTGAAATCTACTAGCGAGTGACTAGAACCTGAAAGCCGATAGCTACCTCCATGTACCAGCTTTCCTGCATCCTCTTCCATATGCAATCGGGTAATCCCAATCCGCTTGGTACTGCCGTCTTCTAGTTGGATTTCTAGCCAACCATGCTCTGCGATCGGCAGATCGTATTGTGAAACTTGATAGTTTTTGGGAAGATCAGGATAAAAATATTGTTTGCGATCGAATTTACTATGGGGAGCAATTTGGCAATTGAGGGCTAGTCCAGCTTTAACTGCATATTCCAATACTTTTTCGTTAAGAACAGGCAATACTCCAGGCATACCCAAACAAACAGGACAAACATTAGTATTTGGTGGCGCACCAAACTGGGTTGAGCAGTTGCAAAAGATTTTTGAGTTTGTAGTCAACTGACAGTGGGTTTCTAAACCAATTACGGCTTCGTATTGTGTCTTGGTCTTAGTAGTGGCGGTTGCAGTCATAACGTATGCGTTTAGGCGAAGTATTTGGAGAGATAAATAGCGACTTAGCTGGCTAAGTCACTATTTATCCAATCTATTATAAATCCTAGCATTATATAAAAACTGGTTTTGACGAAAGTCAGCCGTAGGCTGACTTTCGTCAA
>JANNDZ010000636.1:0-6387 GCA_031378395.1 Pseudanabaena sp. OTE_75_metabat_487_sub | reverse complement strand
AGTATATGGCAATTTGTCAAAAAATTTTGCTGAGTTATGAAGTTTTAGCAATTCTAAATTACACAGCTGATTTTATAGCAATGTATGGTTTGCTTAGTACATAAAACCCAAATAAGTGAAGGCGGCACTTCGTGCCGCCTTCACTTATTCGGGTTTTGAAATTAATTCTTTTTACTTTGGCTGTTTCGCTTACATATGCAAGCCAACTAAGCAGTTCGCTATATATCTATATAAATATTCCCTTGTAACCGCAAAGACCAAAATGACGATTTCGTCATTTTGGTCTTTGCGGTTCAAAAAAGGATGATTAGCCTTAAAAAATAATCGCTCTAAATTTCAAAGCAAGTAGCGATCGCTTAAATAGTCTGTTGTTAATGTCGTAATCAGTCGTAATCATATTTATCCTTTTCTTAACCAAAATTGTGTTCTTCTCTTAACCCAAGCTTATAGAACTTTCCTGTAGGCTAATTAAGGAAAGAAATTAGAGTTTAAGAATATACATATGTTTTAAGTGTCAGTAAATAGTTAAGTTCTAGGTGCTTACAAAATTTGAATTTTATCTCTGGTGAGATACTCCCCATTATTGCTTGATATTGCTAATGGGCATGTTCTTTAGTGGAGATCAATAGAACATTTCTATAGTCTGGACTTGATCCTGAAAATCTATTAACTGCGAGGATTTAAGCATCTTCTCGTAAGTATTAAAACTAGTTAAAAAGAATTACTTGATAATTGCGATCGCAATTTTAAAAGCTCATATCAAGTGATTCTTATTTTGTCGTGCTTTGCATTTTTTTAAGATGCATTTTCTCTGCAAGCCTTTATTTAAAAAACATTCCCTCTTATCCCCCCAATCTATCAAGGCAACAAAAAATGGCACTAAATTCTGGCGATATTGCATTTATTGGCATAAATACTGCTGGTGGTCCCGATGACTGGTTAGCTTTCGTGACGCTAAACGACATTCCAGCAGGCACGGTTATCTATTTCACTGATAATGAGCTGACTACTTCGACCGCAACCGCCTTTAATACTGGTGAATCCTATACTAAATGGACAGCTCCAGTAGGTGGAGTTACTGCTGGTACTGTAATTACTCTGACCAATTTCGATATTGCAGGAGGACCTGCCGCAAATATTGGTACTGCTGCAGTAGCCACATTCGCTCTGTCTGCCAATCGTGGTTTTAGCCAAACAGCTGATTCGGTTTACGCCTATCTTGCTGCTAGTGATGCGTCGTTGGATACGCCAATTACACATTTAGCAAGGATTAATCTCGGTAATGCAGAGGACGGCTCTACGCCTAGCTCTCTGCCCGCTGACAGCCGTATTACATTCACGTCTGGGCAAGAATCGGCAGTTTACAATGGCCCACGCAGCGGTCAAGTTGGCTTTAGTGACTTCAAGTCTCTCATTAACAATCCAGTTAATTGGACATTAACTACTGGGGCGACTTTGAGTTCTGCTCTTAGTACTTCTGCCTTCACCATTAATACTTCAAATCCAAGTGTCCCCTCAGTCAACTTATCTGTCAGTAGCAATGCAGGAACAGAAGCTGGCACAACAGTAATTACGTTTACCGCTACTGCGTCTAGTGCTGTTACTGGAGATCAAAATGTTAACGTTGCTGTGAGTGGACTTGGTATTACTGCAGGTGACTATACGCTTAGTAATAATGTCGTCACGATCGCGAATGGTGCTACCACAGGATCTGTTACTTTTACAGTTATCGATGATGTTTTAGTTGAAGGTACAGAAACTGCCACATTAAGTATTAGCAACCCATCTTCAGGAATTGCTTTGGGTAGCACTACTTCTTTAAATCTCACTATCGCAGACAACGATGTTGTAGTTGTGCCCAGCGTGCGGATTCACGACATTCAAGGTGCGGGACATATTTCCGCCTATGCAGGACAGGCTGTGACTGGTGTTGCAGGGATTGTCACTGCGATCGCCTCGAATGGTTTCTACTTACAAGATCCAAATCCTGATGCCAATGATGCTACTTCTGAAGGGATTTTTGTATTTACATCTGCTGCACCAACTGTACTTGTAGGGGATTCTTTACTAGTTAACGGAACTGTATCTGAGTTTCGTCCTGGAGGTTCTGCCAACAATCTCACCGTCACCCAAATTGTCAGCCCCGTAATTGCGAAGCTCTCAAGTGGAAATGCTTTACCCGCAGCAACTATTCTTGGCAATGGCGGACGGGCGATTCCCAACCAGATCATTAGTAATGATGCAGCTAACGGCAATGTGGAAAATGCTGTTACCACATTCGATCCTGCTCAAGATGGCATCGACTTCTACGAAAGCTTAGAAGGAATGCTGGTGCAAGTAAACAATCCTGTGGCAACTTCACCCACCGCAAACTTCGGCACATCTGAGGAAATCTGGGTACTTGCCGATAATGGAACTAATGCTACTAACCTTACCAGCCGAGGCGGTAGCCTGATTACATCCAGCGACTTCAACCCAGAACGAATTCAAATCGACGATCTAAGCAATTCATCGGTATTATTGCCCGCTGTAAATGTCGGCGCTCAACTTAGCTCGATTACAGGTGTCGTCAGCTACGACTTCAACAACTACGAAGTTTTGGTTTCAACTGCGCCAACGGTAGTGCAACCATCGACTTTACAAAAAGAGGTCACAAACCTAACGGGCAGTGCTACACAATTGACGGTAGCAACCTTCAATGTGGAAAACCTCGATCCTAGCGATACGACATTTGATGCGATCGCGGGTGCAATTGTCGCCAATATGAAGTCCCCCGACATCATTAATCTTGAAGAGATTCAGGACAATAACGGTGCGACTAACAATGGAACGGTTGATGCAAATGTAACCTTGCAAACGCTGATTAACGCGATCTCAGTCGCAGGTGGACCTACTTACGAATATCGCCAAATTAACCCAGTCAACAATCAAGATGGTGGCGAGCCTGGTGGCAACATCCGCGTAGCGTTCCTATTTAATCCAAATCGCGTGAGTTTTGTTGAAGGTTCATTGCAACGTTTGACCGATACCAACCTTGCTGATGGTGACGCTTTCGCTAGCAGCCGCAAACCTCTCGTTGGCAAATTTGTTTTCAACCAGCAGGAAGTGACTGTAATTGGGAACCACTTCAACTCTAAAGGCGGCGATCAACCTCTATTTGGGCCTAATCAACCACCGACCCTAAACAGCGAAGTGCAACGCAATCAGCAAGCCACAATCGTTAAAGACTTCGTACAAGGTCTACTAGCAACTAGCCCTAATGCCAATATCGTTGTCGCAGGTGACTTGAATGATTTTGAGTTCTCTAATCCTCTCAGTATTTTAGAGAGTGGTGGATTGAATACTCTAATCGAAACTCTGCCAGCCAACGAGCGCTATACCTATAATTTTCAGGGCAATGCACAGGTACTGGATCAGATTTTGGTGAGTAACAATCTCAGTAGCAAACTAGATGGTTTTGATGTCGTTCATATTAACTCTGAGTTTGCCGATCAAGTTAGCGACCACGATCCTAGTGTGGCAAGGTTCAATCTTGCGACAGTACCCGATCCAAATGCACCTTTCAAACTGCAAGTTCTCCATGCTTCTGATTTTGAAGCGGGAATTGCAGCGATCGATGATGCTGTTCGTTTTTCTGCCGTTATCAACCGATTGAAGAATGATCCCAATTTACCAAGTAGTGTTATTCCCAACACGTTGACGTTATCCTCTGGCGACAATTACATTCCTGGAGCTTTTCTTAATGCTTCTAGCGATCTTAGCCTCAATGGAATTGGTGGTTTAGGGACAAGCACAGCGCCAGTCCTTGGTCGTGGTGATGTTGCTATTCTTAATGCTTTGGGAATTCAAGCTTCAGCTTTGGGCAATCATGAATTTGACTTGGGTGTAAGGCAAGTTCGAGACATTATCCGCACAGGTAGTGGTAATCCTGGAACTGCTTTCCCTTATCTCAGCACAAACCTCAACTTCCAACCAGAAATTATTGCTGGCAACTTAGGTGCGTCAGACCTAGCCACTAATCAAACCACATCGGAAGCCAGTACGATCAAGGGCAAGTTGGCGAAGAGTACCGTGATTACCTTAGCTGGTAATGATGGAATTGCAGGAAATGCCGATGACCAAAGAATTGGGATTGTTGGAGCAACAACCCCGACTTTGCCAAATATTTCGTCTAGTGGCGGAATTGGAGTCACTCCAGCTAATCCCACGGATTATGCGGCTCTCGCTGCCGAAATTCAGTCCACAGTAGACATCCTCACTGCTCAGGGAATCAATAAAATCATCCTGCTGACACATATGCAGCAGTTCAACATTGAACGAGATGAGCTTGCTCCTCGCTTGAAAGATGTGGATATTATCCTTGCTGGGGGGTCAAACACGTTGCTTTCAGATGCGAATGATGTTTTGCGAGCAGGCGATACCAGCGATGGCATTTATCCAGTTGTCAAAACTGGAATTGACGGTAACCCCATTTTGGTGGCGAATACCGAAGGTAACTACAAATATGTCGGTCGTTTAGTCGCCGAGTTTGATAGTAATGGCATTATCAATGTCAACGCTTTGGATAGCAGCATTAATGGTGCATATGCTACGGACGAAGCAGGTGTAGATCGCGTTTATGGTACTGATGTAAATCCGAGAGACGTAGCGAATCCCAATGTTGTCGCAATTACTGATGGTATCCGCAATGTAATTTCCACAAAGGATAATTTGATTGTTGGCAAATCAAGCGTATTCCTCAACGGTTCTCGTAGTGATGTTCGCACCGAAGAAACCAACTTTGGCAATTTAACCGCAGATGCTAATCTCTGGCTTGCGAAGCAAATTGATTCTTCTGTTGTAATTTCACTTAAAAATGGTGGTGGTATTCGCGACAACATTGGAGTGATTTCTGAATCTCCTGGCGCAGTTGACGAAAACGATATTGTGAAGTTGCCGACTCAACCCAATCCACTTGCTCCAAACAAGCAAACTGGCGATATCTCTCAATTGGATATTGAGAATTCTCTGCGTTTTAACAATGATTTGAGCTTGATAACAGTGACGGCTCAACAGCTACAGTGGGTGATTGAACATGCTGTGGCAGGAACCCGTCCTGGAAGCACCCCAGGTCAGTTCCCACAGATTGGTGGATTAAGATTTAGCTTTGATCCAACTAAAACAGCGATCGCATTTAACTCCAGCACTGGCGAAGTCACGACCCAAGGCAGCCGAGTTCAAAATTTGGCTGTACTCAATGATGATGGTTCTATTAAAGATGTAATCATTCAAAATGGCTTACTGGTTGGAGATGCTAGCCGCACCTTCCGCATGGTGACCTTGAACTTTTTGGCAGGTACAAGTGCCACAGGTAATTTTGGTGGTGACAGCTATCCATTCCCTAAATTTGTGAGAGATAACGCAGCCCTAGCTAACCGCGTAGATTTACGCGGTGAAACCATCGACCTCAATGGTAATGGTGCGATCGACACAGCCGTAGCTTTAGCCGCAGGAAAATTCACCTTTGCCACCGCAGGTTCTGAGCAGGACGCATTTGCTGAATACCTTGGCGATCGCTTTAGTACCACAGCATTCAATGTTGCCGATGTTGCTGCCGACCTTGATGCTCGCATCCAACGCCTAAATGCGCGTCAAGATCAAGTCCTGACTCAAGTCACCAACTACGATTTCACTAACTTGCCAAATTTAGGCACAGCTACCAATGGGCAGCAGATCTCGTTAGGTGGTTTCTCTGGCTTGTATTTCCAAGGACTTGCCGACAATGGCAATCTCAAGTTTGTCACCAACACCGATCGCGGACCGAATGGCGATCCAACAGGTGCAAGAAGACCGTTTTACTTGCCCAACTTCCAACCCGAAATCGTCAGCTTTGAGCTTAACCGCACCACAGGCGACATCACGATTACTAATCGCACTGGTTTATTCCGTCCTGATGGTACAACCCCATTAACTGGATTGCCCAACCTGCAAGCAGGAGCCAATGGAACTGCTTACACCGATGAAATCGCTGTTGATCTCAATGGTGCAGTTTTACCAAACGATCCTTTGGGTGCTGATTTAGAAGGAATTGCGGTTGCGGCAAATGGTGATTATTGGATGGTAGATGAATATCGTCCTGCCATTTATCACTTTGATGTGAATGGTAAGCTGCTCGATCGCTTTATTCCTCAAGGTACTGCAACTGCGCCAAATCCCGATGCACCTGCTGGAACCTTCGGCACTGAGGCATTACCCGCAGTCTACGCTCAACGCCGTAACAACCGAGGCTTTGAAGCTGTGGCTCTAGAAGGCAATAAACTCTATGCCTTTATTCAGAGTGCGATCGACAACCCAGATAATGCTGGTGACACGACTTCCAGAAACTCACGCAATTTGCGGATTTTGGAA
>JANNDZ010000619.1:0-10126 GCA_031378395.1 Pseudanabaena sp. OTE_75_metabat_487_sub | reverse complement strand
CATTGGGAAAGCTTAGATCGCCCCAAGCCTGTAGCATAGTTAGTTCTTGCCTACGAATTGCCTCGATCTTTTGTTGAATTAGATACATTCCAAAGGACTTACCACTGCCCCAACTGCCCAAAATTCCGACAGCCATCGGTGGTTGGAGACTGCGGAACATCAACACTGTTGCCATAGCCTCGATTTCATCCTGAACGTTGAGGCAGTCCTCACCCTGCGCCGAATCGTTGGCAACACCTTGAGGAATCTCGATCTGTCTGCTGCGATCTGCCAAGTTAGCGATCGGATTGCCATCTAGAGTCCACAGGCGAATAGTCTTGTCCTCACTACCCGAAACGATCACCTTGCCATCAGGGCTAAAGGCGACTGAAATGACATTAGACTCATGCCCTAGGAAAAGATTGCCAATTTGCTTGCCGTGCAAATCCCACAACCGAAGCGTCCTGTCAGAACTACTCGAAATGATCGCCTTGCTATCAGGGCTAAAGGCTACTGATAAGACATAAGACTTATGCCCTACGAAAGAATCGCCAACTTGCTTACCTTTCAAATCCCACAATCGCAACGTATTATCAAAACTTCCAGAAACGATTCTCTTGCCGTCAGGGCTAAAAGCTACTGAATTAACAACAGACCAATGCCTTCGGAAAGGATTGCTGATTTGCTCGCCCTGCAAATTCCACAACCGCAACGTATTATCAGCACTACCCGAAACAATCGTCTTGCTATCAGGGCTAAAGGCTACTGAGCAGACTATATCCCCATGCCCTCGGAAAGGATTGCTGATTGGGTTGCCCTGCAAATCCCACAACCGCATCGTATTGTCATAACTGCCCGAAACGATCGCCTTGCCATCAGGGCTAAAGGCTACTGAAGTGACACAACCCTCATGCCCTAGGAAAGGATTGCCGATTTGGTTGCCCTGCAAATCCCACAACCGCATCGTATTGTCATAACTGCCCGAAATGATCGCCTTGCCATCAGGGCTAAAGGCTACTGAATTGACCCTAGACTCATGCCCTTGGAATGGTTTGCCGATGGGTTTGCCAGAAATGGCATCAAATAGTTGCAAAGTGCTATCCCATAACCCTGCAATTATCTTTCGCCTATCGGGGGAGAATGCGATTGAATTAACGAAGCTCTCAAGGCGAGCAAAAATCACGGGGTTCGCGATATCCTCGGCTGCCAAGTCAGATTCATCAGGAGCTTCTTCTTCAAAAGACATCTGCTGCATTTGCTGTTGCATCTGCTGCTGCATTGGTTGCGCTTCTGACGAAAATTCATCATTCATGAAATTCTATTGCGGCTGAGCCAGATTAATGATTTACAACAAGCTTGTAGGGTGTAGAGCATTTGCGGCAATGTTCATAAATTATCACCGAAATTTCGATACGCAAATGCTCTACCCTCTTCGCTTTTACCGATAAATTGTCCCTGCGTTACGAGTTTAGGGCATTGCATTCCCAAACTCAAACAATCTCAAAATTCATGGGTTTCTGTGGGAATGCAATGCCCCTACATAGCGATCCTACCGCGTACACACAAGTCTCTCTGTCTTCATTTCAATGTGTCTAAGCCCCCTAAATCCCCCAATGCTGGGGGACTTTGCAAGAATTTTATTTTCTTGTCCCCCCAGAATTGGGGGCTAGGGGGCGATTAATTTACAGATACTTCGCCCAGATATCAACCACTTCTTGAGAGCCATACCATTTACCCGATCGCGGTGAATGATACACCCCATCGATCGCCATATTCTTCGCTCCATCCAAATAAGCCGCCTCAATCGGAATTATGCCATCGCCCCATACATCGCCTTGCCCAATCGTGAGTTCGTAACTACTATAGGCAAGCCATTTTTTTGGTGTAGATTTTTTGCCCTGTACCGCATTTCCTGCCACACAGATATATTCAATATCATCATAAAAAGCATCAGGATAATTGTCATTGACAAAACCTAAATTTGGCAGCGACCAAGGTTCGAGACTGCGTTGAGGAGTTCCCAGACAAACCAGTTTGGCAACCTTAGAACGCGCATTCCAAACCTTGTCATAATAGGGGCGATCGCCTAGGTAAATCCGTGAGAGCCATCCCCCTGCGGAATGGGCAATGATATTTACTTTCGATGCACCTGATTTTTCTAATTCTTGATTTACGGTTTGGTCAAGTTTTTCTAAGATCGGTGCGATCGATCGCCCGCCCACCGTCGGAACCCAGTCCCACCATTTCAAAGGGACGACTGTTGCCGATAAGTTTTTACTTTGTAAGTTTTGGGCGATCGGGATGTAATCGGTAGCACCCGCAAGATATCCCGCCAGAATTATATTTGGAGTATTCATATATTCACTATCAAAGTAGAGAGGTCGCAAAGCGACCTCTCTACTTTAAAGTGCAAAGCGCTAAATTTCGTCAGGTCGTTGGCTGAGGCAACTACCGCCGCGTGCAGCATTACGAAAAGTTTGTACTGCTTCAACAGTATTAACATGACCACAATAGGGACAGTAAACCTGCTCACCAATTTGTGGCTCAATGTCAGCACGACTCCACCATTTGCGACAGCGATCGCAATGAAAGTGATAAAGAAATTCGAGAGAAACTTTCATAGGCTCTTCTGAAACGTCTGCCTCAAAGTTTTTAGGGCTTCAAGTGGAGATGTACATAAAATACAACGTTGTAATGTTGCTATGTCGAGGTCGGGCAAAAATTTGCTGGTAGATGATTTTTGATATTGGCGATCGCTTAATTGTGCATTCATAGCCAATTGATAAATATCAAGCACACCATCTTCCCATAGCCAAACTTCTGGTACACCTAGTAGATAATATTTTTTTAATTTCTCAGTATTGCCACTGGTCAAAATTACTTCTATAGCTAAATCAGGAATTTTTTTTGCTGATTCAAAGCTATAGGATTCATCTGGTTGTAGAGATACCTGTTCAGCTTTTTCTTGAGTTGCCTGACCCATGGGGAAAAATTCTATTTCCATTTCCAAAAAATACAGCTCTAGTAATGCACCAATTATCGTTTTAATTAGCTCATGCTCAACTGATGTGGACACAATCTCTAAAACTCCATCGTAATAGGCTAAGCGAATACTGCGTGAATCAGCAAACCCATGCTGAATGAGTTTGAACTGTTCCCACGAAATTAGGTGCTGCTCAAGCCTGACTTCAGGCTTTGGCTTAGATGGAGTTAGTAGCATCTCGATAGGCGGCATATACGCCCTTGACGTTGTACCAATTTAAGAAAATTCTAGCGATTTCTAGGGCTAATTGGGGTTTACCTTGAGCAATTAGCCATTTTAAAAGTGGCCGTAGCGATCGCTCATTCAGCAACCCACCTAGGGACAATACTCCCCAGAGAATCACATGCAGCCATGTCATCTGAATCATCATTCTGACTGTCAATGTGGGATGCTTTTTGTAAAAAACTACACCCATACGTCCGCGTTGAGCTTCGACATCGACAAGACGCGGTAGTTCGTCAATTGTAAAGGCGGGATGCCAATGATAACCAACAGCATCGGGACATTTAATTAATTTCAATCCTAAATTTTTGAGGCGGACTCCTAGCTCTAGATCTTCCCAGCCATATTGACGAAAGCTAGCATCAAATTTCCCAGCCTCGATCAGCCAATGCTTAGCGATCGCCACATTACCAGTCGCAAAAAAGGCAGTGGAAATATCTTGGATTTTAATTTTTTCAGAGGTAGGATTTTCAAAATTATTAGTATTAATTACCAAACCATAGGTAAAGGTGCGATCGCTTTTTCCCAGAGCTTTGGCATGGGATGACAAAAATACAGGTGTGACCACCAGATCACTATCAATAAATACGATTGTGTCGCCTTGTGCTACATCTATACCCGTATTTCTAGCGATCGCCGCACCTTCATGGTTTTGCAGGATTAAACGAACATGAGGAAACTCGTCTACATGACTTTGCAAAAATTCTACTGTGCCATCGGTGGAGCCGTCATCAACTACTACAACCTCATATGGTTGCGCAAAATTTTGGGCTTCCAACGATTGCAAACACTTTTGCAATATGGGCAGGCGATTATAAGTTGGGATAATAATTGACCACATAATGACAATTATAAAATTAGAGGGTGCTTTGCAATCTCTAATTTTATTTATAAAAAAAGGGTGCTTTGCACCCCTTTTTTTAATTGCGAGATTGTTGCCAATGCTGCCAGAGGGTAAGCCCACCAACATAGCCATAGCTCAATGCATACAACACCATAAAGGGCAAAGTGATATATAAGCCTTTACTGAATGCTAATCCTGCGGCAATTACGCTATAAACACATAAACTTAGCTCGATCATTGCAGTAGCATCGAGGGGGATTTTGTAAGCTTTATTTTCCCAGCGATCGCTCTTGTGTTTGATATCAAACTTAGGAGTGCGACGGAAATTTGCACCTGTATTTGATAAACCAGCAAATACAGCGCGGCTATTGCTCCAAGAAATACCTGTGCCAAGCACGGCAAGTAGGAAAATACGACCGAGGCGACGATGCCAAGACTTAGGATACAGCTCACGTTGGGCATGGAAATATAAAAATGGAGGTCCAAAGGTTGCAGGCAACATAAAGATTGACCACATGCCCTCAAAAGAAATTCGCAAAGCGATCGCATCATCAGGTGTAATCAACATTAGAGGGACTGACAACAAAATCAATAGCAACATCAAAGGATGAGCTGAATATCCTGTCAAATGCATTGTGGCTTGAAATTTTACTAGCAGACTAAGATCATCAGCCTTCCAGATTGGGGCAATTAGCTTCTTGGCACATTGAATACTACCCTTTGCCCAGCGAAATTGCTGTAATTTGAAGGCTAGCATGGCAACAGGCAACTCGGCGGGCGCGACAATATTATTGTCATAAACCACTTGCCAACCTTTGAGCTGAGCACGATAGCTCAAGTCCATATCTTCGGCTAAAGTATCTGCGTGCCATCCACCAGCATCAATAATTGCATCACGATTCCAAATTCCCGCCGTACCATTAAAGTTTAAGAAATAGCCATTATTGGCTCTAGCTTGCTGCTCGATCGCAAAATGTCCATCAATTCCTGTCGATTGCAACTTGGTAAGTAACGAATATTCAGAGTTGATATGTCCCCAACGAGTCTGCACGACTGCAACTTTCTCACTGGGGGAATCGACATAATGCCGAATGGTATCCTTGAGCCAGTTTACAGAAGGAATAAAATCGGCATCAAAGATGGCAATGTAATTTCCCTGAACAAACGGCATTGCATCCTGTAAAGCTCCTGCTTTAAATCCTGACCGATTGACGCGATGGATATATTCAATCCAAAAGCCATGATTTTGATATTCTTGGACAGTTTCGCGGAGAATTTCTTGTGTATCGTCAATGGAGTCGTCGAGGACTTGAATTTGCATTCGCTCGCGTGGATAATCCATCTGACAAACGGCATCTACTAGACGGCGCGAAACATAGCGCTCATTAAAGATTGGTAGCTGAACGGTAACAATTGGCAAATCTTCTAAGGCGATCGCATGATGCTCAGGTGGATCGACTGCCAAAACATAACTACTAAAGCCATTAGTTAGAGGCTTGTCGAGGCGGAATTTCTCAAAGTTATCAAAATTATTGACAGCGAGCACGCCTGAACTTGGCGATGGGGATGTTGCAGCTTGAACTGTTTGGTATTCTCTCGCAGGATTAAGTCGCGAGAAAACAAGCTGTTTTCTTAGAGAGAGCTTAGGCTTATGGACAGCAGTGAGCCAATAAGCATTAAGCCCATAAAGTAGTAGCCACATTGCTGCCACAGCATTTAGGGCGGCTAGGATCGATATTAGTATCAGAATGACTCTTGACTCCTTCTTACCACACGAAGCACTAATCTTGAAAAATTGATCGGACGAGCGAAATTAGCACACTAAGAAATATTACGATGCTTATCCTGTATTTGCAGAGAAATTTATGATTTGACGCTAAGTATTTATACACCTATCCGTAAATTTTTAATAAGAAAAACAAAAAAGGGCGCTTTGCGACTCTTTTTTGTCCTAAGTCGAATTTGCATTGATAAGTAGATGAACTTAATTAATTACAAACTCAAACCATTAAGATTTCGTCCCGTAAGGACGAAATCTTAATGGTTTGAGTCCACTGGTACTTATAGCTGAGACATTTGTTGTAAAGCGATCGCTGCGGCTTCTTGTTGAGCAGCTTTAATACTTTTGCCTTGCCCTTTGCCCCAGCAGCGATTGTCAAACCATACTTCTACACAAAAAAGATTGTTAACTCCATCAACGTTTCGATATTCAGGCAACCGTTTCCAGCGACCTTGAGTTAATTCTTGTAGGGCAACTTTGTAATTTCCCAGTGCCGGAATCGCCAATAATGATTCGGCAAAATGCTGCATATGTGGATCGAGCCATTTGCGAATATAGACTAAGTCGCAAGTCGCAATATATAGCGCTGCCATTAGAGCCTCAAGGGCATCGGCAAGTAGAGATCGCAAAGCCTGAGGGTCATTACGCGCTGCATTAGAGACCACAACATATTTTTGCAACTCATAAATACTCGCTATTTCGGCTAGGGTTTTGTCACTGACAAGATGCGATCGCAGAGCGGCTAAGTCACCCACTTTGCGATCGCCATAACGCTCTTTTAAGAACAAACTCACCGACAAACGCAACACGCTATCGCCCACAAACTCTAACTGATCATTGTTGTAATCATTTGAGAAACTAGGATGTACCAAAGCTTGATCGATTAATAACCAATCAAATCCAGCGGAATTAACTCGTTCTAGGGTTGATTGCTCTAGCCCCATCCGCTCCAATAAGCGGACTAGTTCTCTTTGGCGGCGTGGATCAATGGTAGATGTCATGAGACTTTGCAGATACAATTACAGCAACTTCGTAAATATGATCGTAGTCCATCGCAACCATGACTAAAAGGTTTTTCTCTACTCTCTGCCTAGCCCTACTGGCAACAGTGACCACAATTTGGATTGTGGCTTGTCAGCCTAGCACTACAGTTACTGACTCTAAAACCCCCTCTGCCACATCACCTGCAACAAGCTCAGGTAGTAGCGGTGGCGTTAAAGACACCTTACGTTTAGGTGCATTGCTCCCAATCACAGGCGATCTATCCTCGATTGGCGCGCCCATGATCAAATCGATTGATTTTCTTGTAGAAACAGTCAACAAATGCGGTGGTGTGCTTGGTAAGCCAATCACTTACCTTAAAGAAGATGATCGCACCGATCCACCAGCAGGTGCTGAGGCGATGACTAAACTCGTTAAAGTGGACAATGTTGGTGCTGTTGTTGGTTCGTTTGCCAGCAGCGTCTCTACAGCTGCCCTTGCGATCGCTGTGCCAAATAAAGTCGTGATGATCTCACCAGGTAGCACTAGCCCAGTCTTTACTGAACGTGCCAAAAAAGGAGAATTTCAAGGCTACTGGTATCGCACTGCCCCACCTGATACATACCAAGCTTTAGCTTTGGCTAACCTTGCTTACAAAAAAGGAGCGCGAAAAGTTGCCACCCTCGTAATTAACAATGACTATGGTGTCGGTTTTGAGAAAGCCTTTGTCGATGCCTTTGAAAAGCTCGGCGGCACAATTGTCAACAAGAGCAAACCAACTCGCTACGATCCAAAGGCAACAACGTTTGAGGCAGAGGCTAAGGGTGCATTTGGCAGTAAGCCCGATGCTGTTGCAGCAGTTCTCTATCCTGACTCTGGCGGCGCGGTGATTAAGGCTGCTTTTGAGCAGGGCTTAACCAAAGATGTCAAGATTTTGCTCACTGATGGTGTCAAGACCGAAGACTTTCCCAAGCTAATTGGTAAGACCCCTGAAGGTAAATTGATTTTGGCGGGTGCGATCGGGACTGTGCCTGGGGCTGATGGTAAGTCTCTTGCCGAATTTACCAAGATCTATAAAGAAAAAACTGGTCAAGACTTGGGTGCTTTTGTTCCCCATTCCTACGACGCAGCGGCTTTAGTTGCGATCGCGGCTGAAGCTGCCAAAGATGGTACTGGCGACGGCATCAAGAGCAAAATCCGTGAAGTTGCTAATGCACCTGGCAAAGAAGTCAGCGATGTTTGCGAAGCAATCAAGCTAGTCAAAGCAGGCACAGACATTGACTATCAAGGTGCTAGTGGAAATGTTGATCTAGATGAATATGGAGATGTCAAAGGTAGCTATGACGTTTGGGAAGTCCAGCCCGACGGCAAAATTACTGTAATCGATCGCGTTTCTCCTTAGAAATTAGTAAGGTGGGCATTGCCCACCTTACCTACGATTGGGCGCACATTTAATTAGTAAGGTGAGCATTGCCCACCTTACCTAGATTGGACGCACATTTAATTCAGGCAAAAACCTGCTAATCTTTTTTGTAAAAATTCACAGCAACACATATTAATAAAGGCGCTAACATCTATGGCGATCGAACTTAAAGCTGCCCCACCGCAAGAAGTTTCAATCTACATGCCCTACTATCGAGAGCCAAACAAGCGTCAAGCTCTCCCCTATGCCATTTCCCTATACAAACAAGGTGAAATTACGGGCGAGCGTCATGTAGAAGGAAGCTCGCCTATTTCTTTTATGGCAGTATGGCGCGTGGCAAACTTGCCATCCGATCTTGCCTTATGTCGCTTGACCTTCGAGGGTGATGCTGACATGAGCTATGAAATGACATTAGAAAATTCAGAATTTGTTGGCTATTTAATTGAAGTTGTCTCGAATATTCGCGACAAGGGGTATGTTGATTTCCCCCAAGTCTTTTACAGTAAACTGTTTCGGCTTAAGCTAGCCAGTGCTGACGGTAATTAAATCTTTTGCAAATTTTTGCTCGTATAGCAGCCCAAAAAATATCAACTCATGTATAATCCTTAGCTCAAATCTTGCTAAAAAAAACAAAGTCAGCTAAAGTCCTGATGCAGCTTTTTATAAGGCAAATAATAGTCAAATTTAAGGGGTTTACATTGTGTCATATGCCGCCCAGCGCCTTGAACAACCAGAGAGACAGCCAGAACCTGTAATCAAAAAAGTCGATCCAATGATTATCAGAGCTGCTAAGCAGATTTATCGCTACTATGCTGATTCCTATGCTGCGCAACTACCGCGACCTATGGGAATAGCGATCAATCGCATAGATATGACTGGCAAACTTATTTACTCTCAATTGATTTTGTTGCCACAAGAAAGCTTTGTGCCAATGGAATTAATTGAGCTATCTGACTACCATTAAAACTGTTTAGTGAGATCACTTGAGTTACTTTTGTGAAAACTAATTTACAAAAGATTTATAGAAAACTTACTTATAAAAGATTTTAACAAAAGATTTTATTGTGAAAAAGTCTATGTTTAAGTGCTTAAAATAATAGTCAGTTATCTGTCTTGATCAAAATTTATCAGGATTTTTATACATAGGTATCATTTATGACGTACTCAAGTTCTTCGTCGGTATCAGTAACTGCATCTGTGCGTTTTCAAAGCAAGCTTAAAGAAACCAAAAACTTTGGTGATGCTTTGATTGAGATATTTTCTGACCTTGTGCAGTTAGAAATTGTGACTTGGGTTGCCCATGAAGGAGATACGACCCATAAAGCAGGTAATCGCTTAAAGACAACGATTAATTTGATTGATGGTGATATCGAAAATGAGCTAGGGGCAGACTTTTTGGAAGGATCTCCCTATGCAGAGCTGCGTGGCTTCCACGAAATTCAAGTTGGGAAGGGTTCAGAAACGATCGCTAATAATCTCAAAACTCTTGTCGATATTGGGCAAAAGGTAACAGGGCTGTTAAATAGTGAAAATGAACCAGAGCCTGAAGAAGATACGGCTAGCTTTAGTAGCGATCGCATCTTCAGTCGGGTCTAGTTGCGTCTAGTTTATGCGACCTGTCACTGAGGAATCTGTATGCGAGATCGGGCTACAAACAATAACAGTAAGACCGCAGGTGATGCTAATCAGGTTAAATCTGATGGCAACAAGCTTGTAGGTAAATCTTCAGAATTAGCGACCGATTCTAAAACGACAGCACCACTTAAAGATGGTCCTAGTGAGAGTGGCAGTCTTAATAAGTTTCGGGAAACCATCAAAGATGTTTTAGAAGAAATTACGATCTTAGAAGTAAAT
>JANNDZ010000599.1:0-7263 GCA_031378395.1 Pseudanabaena sp. OTE_75_metabat_487_sub | reverse complement strand
TTCGACGATGCCAAGGCGAATGGCCTGAAGATGCTGCCGCCCGACGTGAACGGCGGCGACTACCGGTTCGTGCCGGTCGATGCCGACAGCATCCGTTACGGACTGGGCGCGATCAAGGGCACCGGCGAGGCCGCCATCGCGAGCATCCTGCGGGCGCGCGACCAGGGCGGACCGTTCCGGAATCTGCTCGACTTCTGCGCGCGCGTCGACGGGCGGTTGGTGAATCGCCGGGTGATCGAATCGCTGATCAAGGCCGGCGCCTTCGACGGTGTGGACGGCAATCGGGCACGGCTGCTGGCGTCGGTGGGCATTGCCATGGGGGCCGCCGAGCAGGCCACGCGCAACGCCAACCAGAGCAGCCTGTTCGGTGGCGTCGGCGCACCGGCCGAGGCGCCGCCGGCTCTGCCCGACACCACTGCCTGGGACATGGCCGAGAAGCTTCAGCACGAGCGCGCGGCGCTCGGGTTCTACCTGAGCGGCCATCCGTTCACCGCGTATGCCCCCGAGTTCGACCAGATCGTGCGCACTCCTCTGTCCCGCCTCGCACCACCCGCCTCGGACGACGGCGGCAAGCTCACGGTGATCGCCGGCGTGATCGATGCCGTGCGGTTCCAGAAGACACAGCAGGGACGCATGCTGGTGCTGGTGCTGTCCGACGGCACCGGCAGCCAGGAAGTCACCGTGTACGACGAGGTCGCCAGCCGGCACCGGGAGCTGGTGCGCGAGGATGCCGTGGTGGTCATCGAGGCGAAGATCCGCACCTTCCGGCGCAGCAACGAAGAGGGCGAGAGCATCGTGCTGCGGGTGGCGGCGGAGCGCCTGTACAGCGTGGCGACGGCGCGGGCGCGATTCGCGCGGGCGCTCAGGCTGTCGATGAACGGCGAGGCCAACGCGCACAAGCTGCGGCAGTTGCTCGAACCATTCCGCCAGGCCGGCGATTCGTGCCCGGTGTGTATCTGGGGACAAAATATCAGGTCAAATTTGTTCAGAATATTACCGACATTGACGACAAGATCTTGAAGCGAGCGCAGGAACGCAACACCACCATGCAGGCGATCGCAGAGCAATATATAGCCACCTATGACGAAGACATGGCAAAGTTAAATATCGCTAAAGCCGATGTATATCCCCGCGCTACCGAATCGATTCCCGAAATAATTGCCCTGATCCAGCAATTAGTTGATCGCGAATATGCCTATCCTTCAGGTGGTGATGTCTATTACGCGGTGCAGAAATTCCCTAGCTATGGCAAGCTCTCCGGTCGCAAGCTAGAAGATATGCAGGCAGGAGCAAGTGGACGCGTTGATGAGCATGAACCCTACAAGCGCTATCCCTTTGACTTTGCCCTATGGAAGTCCGTAAAGCCCAACGAACCCTTTTGGGAATCACCTTGGGGAAATGGCAGACCAGGGTGGCATATAGAATGCTCGGCAATGGTGCGATCGCAGCTTGGTGAGACAATTGATATTCACGCTGGCGGCTCAGATTTGCAATTTCCACACCATGAGAACGAAATCGCCCAATCAGAAGCGGGGTATGCTAAACCCTTGGCAAAATACTGGATGCACAACGGTTTTGTGAATATTGACGGCGAGAAAATGTCCAAATCGCTGAATAACTTCACAACTATTCGCGATCTATTTGGCTATTTCGACCCGATGGCAATCCGTTTATTCATTTTACAAGCTCAATATCGTCAACCGATCGACTTTACGGAAGAAGCAATTAAGGCCGCCACCAAAGGTTGGGAAACAATTCGCGACGGAATGTTGTTTGCGGAAGATTTTGGAGCAACGTTAGGCTGGGAAAATATAGAAATCCCTACTCGAAGCGATGTGGGTGAAGCGATCGCCAATTTTGAAGAAGCAATGGACGATGATTTTAATACTTCCGTTGCCATGTCCCATGTTTTTGAATTAGCCAAAAAGTTACGCGCTGAGAGAAACTCTCTATCCCATGCTGGCAAAACCGCTGCGAGTTCTGAAGCTTTATATCAAGATTGGCAAGCCCTCAGCTATATGACCAGTATTTTAGGCTTTGTTGCGGATATTTGCGATCGCCAAACCAAGGAAGAGAGCATTAGTGATCCAGAAATAGAATCGCTAATTCAACAGAGAATTGAAGCGAAGAAAGCGAAGAATTATCAGGAAGGCGATCGCATTCGGGACGAACTGAAGACTTTTGGGATTACCCTAGTCGATCAAAAAGATGGCACTACACGCTGGATCAGGGAGTAAATCCAAAAAGACAAATCGTCCGCGTAGCGGACGATTTGTCTTTTTGGATTTACAGTTTTAAATGAGAGCTTACTCCGTACCTATTGGCAGCCTTTACCATTTTCAGATACAACCCTCCATCCTCATTTAGTTGAATAACTTCCTCTGGCTTTGATACTTGCACTTCTAATATCTGCCTTATCTTTAGAGCAACAGCTCGCGCTAATAAAGGCGGCACTGAGTTGCCAATTTGTCTAAATCCATGCCACTTGGTACTGTGAAATCGAAACCAATCGGGATAGGAATGCAATCTAGCGGCTTCACGCACAGTAATACAACGTGGCATAAAGGGATGAATAGGGCGAGGAGCCGTAAACGCACCGCGATTACTCGGAGTGCCCGCTCTCAGAGTATTACAAATTCCATCGGGATCAAGCTTCAGGAAATGGCTGATCTTCTCAAGCTCTCCATTAGGTGTTTTGCTAAATCTCTCCATGCAAGCTTGGCTATGCACAGTGCGGATGCTAGAAGTGAGCAAACTGCGATCGCAATCACGCGGATAGGATAAATCGGCAGAATCCACTCGCAACCCCCGTAAATATTCACTGTAATTGCTCTTTGGCTCTGGGAAATTCGCCACACACCAGTCGCGTTTCATCAGCTCAGGATATTGAGAAACATCAGGTAAATCTGCGATCGCATCTCTCACGGTAGGGCTATCAGGTAAATTGGCAAGCTCTTTAGGGATGCGCTTGATTTTAGCTGGTTTGGTAATTGGCGATGGGTAATGGGGGAAATTTAAGCCTTGGCGACAACCAATTAGAAAGAGCCGCTCACGGTTTTGAGGAACCCCAAAATGAGAAGCATTGAGTACTTGGTATGGTTTAAGGATTTTATAGCCTTTCTGCTCGAAGTTCTCAATCACCTCGCCGATAAACTGTTGTTGATCGCCGATAGTTAATCCTTTCACATTTTCCATCACAAAATATTTGGGATTGAGTTCGATAACTAAGCGCATAAAATGCGATATCAACTCATTGCGTGGATCATCAAAGGCTCGTTTCCCCATCAACGAAAATCCTTGGCATGGTGGTCCACCAAAAACTACATCAACTTCGCGATCGCCTATTTTTGATTTTTGACGAATGTCGTTACCTGATATCTCTGTAATGCTGGAGCAGATCGCAGACCACATTGGGAAATTATATTCATGGGTGGCACAATGAATCGGATCGATTTCTACAGAAGCAAGTACATCAAATCCTGCTTGCTCAAATCCAAGCGTCATGCCGCCCGCACCCGCAAATAAATCGATAGCGATCGGTCGTTGATTTCCCATAATCTACAAAGCTATATATCACCAGATACTTTATCCTATAGTGCTTTGCACTCTAATTAGGTTGAATTAAAAAAGCCTTGCAAAGCAAGGCTTTTTTAATTGTTTTACTCGTTAGTACCTAAGGCTCCTGGGGAACCCGTTAAAGTCTTCCGTGGCGAACAAGTCACGATCGTAATAATTAAAGTCATGATGTAGGGAGTAGCATTGAACAGGTAATAGTAAGAATCAAATCCAACAGCCTGAAGAGCTGGCCCAATCGCTTGTGCACCACCAAATAGCAATGCTGCCCATAGGCAGTGAATTGGCTGCCATCTGGCAAAAATGACTAGGGCAACTGCCATCAAACCTTGACCGCTTGATATATTCTCTGCCCAGAGCCCAGGGAAATACAGTGATAAACTTGCTCCACCGATACCAGCAAGAAAACTACCTGCAACGATCGCAGCAGTTCGCACACCGACTACTGAAATTCCCATTGCTCTAGCAGCACTTGGACTATCGCCCACAGCACGCACATATAAGCCCCAACGAGTCGAACTAAAAAACCATTGCATTAACGGTGCGATCACAATACCAATTAATAGCAATGGGCTAACTTTCAGAGCCGCTTGAACTTGTGGGAAGCTGCTCCAATTGCCCCACTCAAATAAAGGCAAAGGAATTGCTTTGGGTTGAATAAAGGCTTTGCCAAAGAAGAAAGCAATCCCGCTACCAAAAATAATCATCGCAATCCCGACAGCAACATCACTTACCTTAGGACGTTGCGATAACCATGCATGAATTAACCCCAGTCCAGCACCTGCTAAACCAGCAGCTAAGACACCCAACCAAGGCGATTTAGTCAGGTAAGAAACCGCATAAGCAGTCATTGCCCCAGTTAGCAAAGTCCCTTCTAGACCAAGATTAATCTTGCCAGCCTTTTCGGTAAGACATTCACCTAAGCTTACAAATAGAAATGGAGCGCTCCCTCGGAGTGTACCTGCGACGATCGCTAGAGGCACGCTCATCCAACCTAATGTTGTAGATGTATCTGTCATGGTAATTGGTAATTTTTTAACAAAATATTGGTTTAGTTAATTACAGAGCTTTGCTCTGTAATTAACTAAACAACAGTCGCAGGTGCGTCAATCTTAACTTCAGGCTCTCTATCTTTAAAGAAGTCCAAACTACCATAAAGAGATTCACTAAAGAGAATGGCTAAGAATACGATGCCTTGGAATAGCAAAACCGTGGCATCAGGTAATCCAAACGATCTCTGAAGGGCGCTACCACTTGCCAGAATACCGCCCATAAGCACAGCCACAAGTACTGCAACTAATGGATTTTGTCTAGCAATAAAAGCAACCAAAATGCCGCTGTAGCCATAGCCAGAAATTAATGAAGCATTTGCACTTCCATGAATAGCGGCAACTTCTACCATCCCCGCTAGACCAGCACAGGAACCACCCAAGAAGGTCACAATTAATGTGAGTTTGCCAACAGGTAAACCTGCAATTTTAGCAGCGCGAATATTGCCGCCGACGGTGCGAACCGCAAACCCAAAAGTGGTGCGATGAATCAGGAAATAGGCGATCGCACAGGCAACCAAACCATAAATCAATCCGTAATGCACTCTTGTGTTGGGAATACTTTGCAGCATATTAATCGCTGAAAGTGGAAAGCTAGAAGGTTTATTCAAGGTAGAAGGATCGCGCATTGGACCTTCTACTAAGGTGTTAAGCACAGCGATCGCAATGTAATTCATCAACAAACTACTAATAGTTTCATTAACACCGCGATAGTACTTAATCGCACCGACAAACATGATCCATAGACCGCCTGCAATAATACCGCCCATCGCCATCCCAATCTGGACGATCAAAGAGGGTAAAGAAGCTATCGATAAACCAACAGCTATTGCTCCTAATCCACCAACGATTAAAGCTCCTTCATTGCCAATAATCGTCAATCCCAGCATTGCAGGTAGAGCCGTACAGAGAGATGTCAGCATTAATGGAGCCGCTCGAATTAAAGTTCCTTGCCAAGAGAAGCTACTACCGAACGCAGATGAATAGATCGTTCCATAAATTGCGATCGGATTTTTTCCTTGAACAGCACAAAAAATTCCAAAAATGACTAACGAAGCAAGTAAGGCTCCTATGGGAAGTAGAATATTCTCAGATGTCGAACGCCAGCGATCGCGTATATTCATATAGTTGCTTCTCAAATGAATGATATACAAATAAAAAATTTAAAACTTGCAAAGCAAGTTTTAAATTTTTTATTTGTTTTACCCTTTAACGTTTCCGATCACACCTTCAACAAACCAATCCATCTTTTCCAGATCGGGATCTATCTGCTTGAATTCCTTGCCCTTAGCAATCACAACCTTGCCAGTGTTATCCTTCATCTCACCAGCATAAATAATCATGCTGCCATCCATAAACTTAGCCATCACCGTTTCAGCTTCCTTTTTAGTTGCAGCGCTAACAGCACTTCCAAAAGGCGAAACTTTACAGAATCCTTCCTTTAGACCACCGCGCAAGATGTGAGGAATACCTCCATCAGTAAGAGTCTTACCAGCTTTGAGCAACTCAACATACTTGGTGTAGACATTCTTCCAATCCCATTCTGCACCAGTTAGATATCCATTCGGAGCAAGTGATGCTTGGTTAGTATGATAGCCAGTGCAGAATACTTTCCGCTTCTCTGCGGTCTCCATCACAACTTTTGGACTGTCTACATGACAGGTTAAGACATCTACACCTTGATCGACCATGCTGTTAGCAGCTTCAGCTTCTTTGACTGGAACTGACCAATCGCCAGTGAAGATGACTTGAACTGTAGCTTTAGGATTAACGCTACGAGCACCAAGAGTATAGCTGTTGATATTGCGAACTACCTGCGGAATTGGCTTGGCGGCTACAAAGCCTAACTTGCCAGACTTGGTTGACAGCCCTGCAACGACACCTGCAACATATTGAGCTTCGTCGATGTAACCGTAGTAACTACCGACATTCTTAGGGGTTTTTCCCTCCGTGTACAAGCCGCCACAATGGAAGAATTGCACTTTGGGATTAGCTGGCGCTAATTTAAGAATGTGAGGATCGAAGTAGCCAAAAGATGTTGGGAAAAGTGCTGTGACAGCATTTTGGTTGATCATGCCGAGCATGGTTTCTTGGACTGTAGCAGTTTCTGCAACACTAGCTTCACTGAATGTTTTAACATCAGGTAGTTTTGCGATCGCAGTTTCGCCCTCAAAATGAGCTTGACTATAACCAAAATCATCTTTTGGTCCAACATAGATAAACCCAATATTCAGCATAGTAGCAGCAGGAGCACCTGGCGCACTTGGAGAACCTGTGGTTGCTGTATTCGCTGGTTTCTGCTCTGTGCAACCTACCCAGAGTTGAGAAGTTGCGCCAAAAGCTGCTGTTGCGATCGCGCCTCGAATAAACTTGCGACGGGGAATATAAATAGGACTCATGCCTTCACACCTTGAAAAGATTGAATGTACTGCGAGTAAAAAAACTAATACAAGAAATCTACACTGTATTAGAAGCTAGCAAATATTATCTTCAACAAATGTATTACTAACTACTTGCGTCACTTAGATATCTCTTCCAAATACAAAAGGGTGTGACTTGCACACCCTTTTGTATTTGGAAGCTTACACTTTAATTAGAAGCTAAATACTGCTTGCAAGTTACCAATAAATACAGTTGGATT
>JANNDZ010000484.1:0-6838 GCA_031378395.1 Pseudanabaena sp. OTE_75_metabat_487_sub | reverse complement strand
GTAAGCGAGAAAGTTATAAGGCTCAAAGATTCGGAGATGCTCAAAAATAATGAACAAGCAACTAAAAGTGCTTTGATCGTCCCTTTGCTGCAAACGCTTGGTTATGACACTTCTGATCCGATGGAAGTTTATCCTGAATTTGGGGCAGATGCTCCTGAGGTCAAGGGAGACAAGGTTGACTATGCAATTTTGCGTGATGAAAAGCCAATAATACTTATCGAATGCAAATCTATTGGGGAAAATTTAAATAAGCCTCAAAATATTTCTCAGTTATTCAAGTATTTTAATGCGACTCATGCCAGATTTGGTTTGTTAACTAACGGAATTATTTATAGGTTCTTCACTGATATTGAAAAAGACAACATTATGGACTCAAAGCCGTTTTTTGAGTTCAATATGCTAGATCATCAGGAAGGGGATATTGCCGAACTGAGAAAGTTTTCTAAGTCTGTTTTTCAACCTAATGACTTGAGAGATAATGCGAGTGATTTAAAATACACTAATGAGATTAAAAAAATAATTGCAGAACAGTTTGCTGAGCCTTCACCAGAATTTGTAAAATTCTTTTTAGGCTATGGAAATCCAGAACCTCTCTATGCTGGTGTCAAGACTCAAGCAGTAGTAAATAAATTCTCTGATATTGTCAAACGTTCTTTAAATCAATTTTTGAATGAATGGATAAAAGATAAATTCCAATCAGTAATTGAGGATAGCAATCCTTCTAATTTTGTTAATCCTCCTGAAAATATCAACGTCGAACCTAATCCTGTCGAACCTAAAACTAATGGAGTTGAAACAACTCAAGAAGAACTTGAAGCGTTTTATATTATCAAATCAATTTTAAGCGAAGTTGCTGATCTTAATAAGATTACTTACAAAGATACAGCTAGTTATTTCAATATACTTTTTGACAATATGACGACAAAATGTATATGTAGACTTTGGTTAAATAGTCAGAAGAAATATATTAGTTTCTATCCTAATCACACTTCTAAACAAGATATTTCAAGTCTTAACGATATTTTTAAATACTCTAAGAACATTAAAGAAGCTTTTGGCTTATTGACCAAGTAATAATTATATTTTGAGCCTAGAACAGCAAAAATTAGAGATTATTGTCTAGTTAATCGGCAAGTATATAATAGGAGAGAAAGATGGACGCAATGACGACTCAGCAAGCAAGTCATGACTTAGATGGTTTGATTGATCGCGTGATTGATAACGTGACAACCAACAATTATTTGTAACGACAAAGGCAACAAAGCTATTTTAATTTCGCTATACGAATTTTCATCATGGCAAGAAACCCTGTATTTATTGTCAAATCCAGTCAATGCAAAAAGTCTTCTGAACTCAATTCAAGAATCAAAAGTAGTTAGAGTTACGCCACTAACCCGATAGATGTACGATAATACCTGCAAATTCTTGGTCGAAAATTTTCCCACCGACTTTGCTACTTGGCTGCTGGGAAAACCGATCGCCCTAACCAAACTCGAACCATCAGAACTCTCAGTCGATCCGATTCGTGCCGATTCAGTTATTCTTTTAGAGTCATCAAAAATCATTGTGCATCTGGAATTTCAAACCAAAACCGATGACACAATGGCTTATCGGATGGCAAACTACTATTTGAGGCTTTACGGTAAATATGCCGCCAAAGAAATTCATCAAACCGTAATCTACCTAAGACCAACAAAATCAGCACTTGCCTATCAAACCAACTTTACAACCAACAAGCTAAATAATGAATTTAATGTGATTAGACTGTGGGAGCAACCTACAGAGACTTTTCAACAGTATCAAGGACTTTTACCTCTAGCAGTTTTAACAAAAACAGCTAATCCCAGTGAAACCCTACGAGAAGTTGCCAAATTAATCGACAATATTGAAGATCAAAAAGTTAAAAGTAATGTCACTGCTGCCACAGCAATTATTTCTGGGCTAGCATTAGATCATGAAGTAATTCAACAATTACTTAGGAGTGAAATCATGGAAGGGTCAGTAGTTTATCAAGAAATTTTGCGCGAAGGCTTAACTAAAGGAAAAGCTGAAGGTTTAGCTAAAGGCAAAGCTGAATGTTTAGCCAAAGGTAAGGTTGAAGCAGCTAATCAAATAGCTCTAAACATGCTGCGATCTAATATGTCTCCAGATTTGGTAGCTCAGTTAACTGGGCTAACCCTAAAACAAATCCAAAAGCTGCAAAAACTATCCACAAAAAAGGGACAAAAGCCAAAAGCTAGCCTGAATAATCACTAATTAAACCAAGCTCTAACTTTCTATGTCCCTCGTACCAATCCTCAAAGCTGAAAACATCTCGAAATCCTTTGGCGGTATTCATGCCGTTAGTAACGCTCAGATCGAAGTACCTGCGGGAAGTATCACAGGATTAATTGGTCCCAATGGTGCAGGAAAAACTACATTTTTTGGATTGCTCTCCAATTTCCTTAAGCCCGATCGCGGCACAGTGCAGTTTAATGGAATGCCAATCCAAGGCAAACCACCTCATGCGATCGCAAAACTTGGCGTGATCCGCACCTTTCAAGTACCGCGTGTGTTGTCACGTTTATCGGTGCTAGAAAACATGTTGTTAGCCGCCCAAGATCAAGTGGGCGAAAAGTTTTGGAATACTTGGTTCCTAGGACATAAAATTGCGATTCAGGAACGTGAAAATCGCGAGAAGGCTAGACATATTCTTGAGTCGGTGGGCTTAAGCAGGATGGAGGCTGATTATGCTGGTTGTTTGTCGGGCGGGCAGCGTAAGTTATTAGAAATTGCTCGCGCCTTGATGACTGACCCCAAATTGATTTTGCTAGATGAACCTGCGGCGGGGGTAAATCCTGCCTTGATTGAGGAGATTTGTGGCTACATCCATAAGTGGAATCGAGAGGGAATGAGCTTTTTGATTATTGAACACAATATGGATGTGATTATGTCGTTATGCGATCGCGTCTGGGTCTTAGCCGAAGGTCACAATCTCGCCAACGGTTCTCCCGCCGAAATTCAAACCGATCCCAAAGTTTTAGAGGCTTACTTAGGTTCATGAAGCTTCAAACTAGCAAAATAAGGTCGGGACGAATTACCTTTTTGCATTTTTGATTTTAAAAAATAAAAAGTTATAATCGAAAAAATTCAGATGTTGAGGTGATCCTATGAAGCGCATCTTGATTTTGTCGGCAAATCCTAAAAATACGAATTCGCTCCGTCTGGATGAAGAAATTCGCGCAATCGACGAAGGCTTGAAGCGATCGCGCGATCGCGACCAGTTTGAACTGATAGCGAAAGGAGCGCTACGAATCCAAGATCTTTATCGTCATCTGCTCGAATTTCAACCAGAGATTATCCATTTCAGCGGACATGGTACGGGAGAGCAGGGGCTAGCCTTAGAAGATGAGAGCGGGCAGACTCAACTTTTGTCAACAGAACAATTAGCCGTGACATTTAAATTGTTTGCGGCGAAGGGATTGATCTGTGTGGTGCTAAATGCCTGCTATTCGGAAGTACAAGCGATCGCGATCAATCAGTTCATCCCCTATGCGATCGGGATTAATCAGGCGATCGGCGATCGCGCCGCAATTCAATTTGCCGTAGCCTTTTACGATACCTTGTGTGCGGGAGAATCGATCGACTTTGCTTTTGAACTCGCGAAATCACAACTGATCGGACTTCAAGAAGATCTCAAACCAGTTTTGCTCAAAAATCCCGAAGCAATCGCAACATTTGACAAAACACTTCGTCACAAGATTCCAAATCAAGGTATTCCAAATCAGCAAGAACCGCCAACATCTCACGGCAAGAAGGTCGAGACGCTCTCAATGGAGGCTGGCGACGGAGCGAAACAAATTGGCTATATTGAACATATTGAAAATATGACCTTTTAAACCTAAAACCAAATAATTTTGTAAAAGCTTTGCAAAGCAAAGCTTTTACAAAATTATTTGGAGCACAGGCATCAAAAAACTGCTATAGCAAATGGATCTAGTCATGGCTCCTAATATCTCACTTGTTGCTGGCGATCGCGCCATTCAGTTTGGCTATATCGAACATATCGAGAACCTCGCCATCGGTCGCGATCGCATCGAAAACGGCACGCTGAATATCGAAATTGGCTCTCTGACAGGCGGGATCGTCAATCTCAGCGCCGCAAATTTGCAACTTCCACCCGTTCCCCGTCCAACGCCGATCTTTTTACTGCCTCGTGCAGTTCCCAACTTGATCGGGCGCAAACAGGAAATCAAAACTGCGCTTGAGGTTCTGACTAGTAGTCAACCTGTAGAGTTTTATGGAATTGCGGGAATTGGTAAATCAGTGCTTTTGCGATATTTGGCGCATGATCCTGCGATCGCAAATACTTTTGCTGATGGCATTGTCCATGAGCATCTCGCCTATTATCAGTCAACTTCTGACCTGTTGCAAACTCTATTTGAAGCCTTTTACGAATGCAGAACTCCATTCAAAGCCACCAACATTCAGATTCGTCATGCTCTCAAAGGGAAGAAAGCCTTGATCATCCTCGATATTGCCGAAATCACGCCAAAGGATCTTGAGAGCATCGTCGATCATCTGCCTGACTGTTCATTTTTGATTGGATCACCAGAGCGTTATCTTTGGGGTGAAGGGGGATCGACGGCTTTGCGCGGGTTGCTGCTAAATGAGGCGATCGCGCTGGTAGCTCAAGCATTAGGACGGGAACTGAGTGCCGATGAAAAGGCTGATGCCGAAAAACTTTGCACAAGTTTAGAAGGACATCCCCTGCATATCCTCCAAGCCGTGGCTCTAGCTCAATCAGAGAAACATTCTTTAGCGGCGATCGCCAAGCAAGCAAAGATAGGAACAGTAAAAATTGATTGGGTGAAGCAAGCGATCGCTTCCCTATCTCGCCCCGAACGCTGGATTTTTTCGTTGCTGGCAGCTTTGGGAGCGAATGTCACGATCGGCGCGGAAGCGATCGCGAAGATTGCTGATTTGCCCGATGCAACTGCGCCACTAGCAACGTTGCTACGGCGAAACTTGGTGGAAGGCCATGGCGATCGTTTCCAAATGGCAAGTTCTCTCGCAAAAGATGTGCAACAGCACTTGGATATAACCATTTGGATGGAAAAGGCGACCCAGTTTTTTACCAGTTGGACGCAGCAGCAGCAAAATTTGCCCGATCTCCCCAATCTAATTTTACAAGAATCAGATGCAATTATGCGATCGCTAGAATGGTTGGCAGAAACAGGACAAGGACTAAAGGTTGTGGAACTGGGACGGACGATCGAAGGTGCGTTGGCGCTGAAGGGGCAATGGGGAAGGTGGGATCAAGTCCTGCAATGGATGCTAGAAGCTGCAAAAGCCAGTGAAGATCAAGTGATCGCGGCTTTTGCGCTGCATCAAATGGGAACTCGTGCGCTATGTCTCGATCAATTAGCGATCGCTCAAGATTATTTGACAAGAGCGCTGGAAATTCGGGAAGCGATCGGCGATCTCATCGGTACAGAAGCAACCAAACACAATCTCAACTTAATTCTCAATCCACCTGCGATCCAGCCCGATCGAACCTCCAACCACATCCCATCTTGGCTGTGGAAATTTGTCATCCCAATTTTGTTGTTTGCGTCGATCGGCTTCTTCCTCTCTCGTCAGCTAATCCAGTCACGGGAAACTCCGATCATTATAACTGCACCTTCAACTGACACTTCCCCTATAACTCCAACAGCAACTCCGCCGCGCTCGAATTTAAAATCGTTTACCCTTGATCGCAATATTGCCGAGGCAGGCGATGTCGTCAAGGGTCGCGTGATTTTAGATGCACCAGCCCCAGCTAAGGGCATAAGCATTCAAATCGAGAGTAGCGATCGCAATTTGGCGGCAGCGATTAAGCCTAATTTACTGATTAAAGCAAATCAGAAAGAAGGTAGTTTCCAGTTTGTAATTCCGCGTAATTTACAGAGTGAAAAAGAAAAAACCATCATGATTACAGCCATCTATGGAGAGACAGAACTGCAAAAAGCACTAGTAATTGCACCGACTAGCAGACCGACAACACCGCCCGTCACAGCGCCGAAAATTTCTCAACTAACGCTCTCTCAAAATCCTGTCACTGCGGGGCAACCCACCGAGCTTAAAATTTTGCTAAATCGCCAATCTCCAAATGGAGGTGCAGAGATCATGCTCTCAACTGATCCTCAATCTCTGGTCAAGATTCCGTCAAGTGTCACAATTCAAGCTGAAAAAAAAATATCTGACGTGATCGCAATTTCAACTACGCCCTTGAGATCGAATGATGATGTTTCCGAACCCCAAAAAGTGACAATTACCGCTAAGTATCAAGGTGAATCATCGAATATCGTCCTAGAAATTGCCTCTAATGTCATTCAAAAAATAAAGCCAAACTTAAAATCTATTACTTTCGATCTGCAAACTGCAAAGGCGCTTCAGTTGGTAACAGGAAGGATTTTGCTAGATGCACCCGCCCCTCGTGATGGAATTGTCGTTACGCTAACCAGTAATGACACTTACCTTACTCGTGGATTAGAAACTAGTGTAACGATTGCAGCAAATGAGATGGAACAGTCTTTCAAGTTCTCAATTCCCAGAGACATTCAGAATTATCGAGATGCCAAAATCGTGATTATCGCCCGATATGGCAATACTGAAGTCAAGACCGATCCTCCTTTACAAGTAGGAGGAGGGATTGATCTCAAAGCTCCCGTAACAATTAGCCCCAATATATTCGAGCGCAATCAGAGAATAATTGATCTTATTCAGCCTAAAACTCCTTCACCAATCAGGTAGCGTCGCTAAAACTTCTGGGTATAGCGGTTTTCAATTTTGCGACGGGAAAATGAAAACCCCAATA
>JANNDZ010000469.1:0-14166 GCA_031378395.1 Pseudanabaena sp. OTE_75_metabat_487_sub | reverse complement strand
CTTTGTTGGGGTTGTTGTTAGGACAATATTTTGTGATTAAACGGATGCGGTTTACCTCAACGGGAGCTTATACCCAATCTATTGCTACTAAGTTAGAGTTTCAATCTGATCTGTCTTTTGCTTTTGGTAGCGATCCTAAAGTTACGGATTTATGTATTGAGGTTGTGGTTACTAGCGGTAGCGTCAAAAAGCTAAGAAAGTATCAATTAAGAAATATTCCTGAGGTTTGGTTTTGGCAAGACGGCAAGATTAAAATTTATTGCTTACAGGATGAAGAATATGCACAGGCTGAAGCAAGTGGATGTTTGCCTGATTTGGATATTTCTCATTTGGAGCAATGTTTGCTGATGGAGTCTCAGTTAGATGCAGTGCTAGCTTTTCAAGAAAGATATAAATGATGGTGCGATCCGCTGTTGACCTGTGCGATGTATTCTTGTTGCAACGTGTTTTAACAATAAACTGAGTGGAGATAGTTAATGAGTCAAGGGGCTAATGCATTACCAAAGTCAGAACAGCTAAATATTGAAGCATTTTCAAAACTATTTACACATACGGCGAACTCTTACAAATATCTATTTTTCTTGGCGTTGTTGAATATTCTGAAGCAAAGAAACTTCGATCACACTCCTATTGCACTACAGGATCTTATGGTTGAGATGTTGGTCATTGCTTGGCAGGCATATCATCCCCATCGGTTATCGTTTGGCAATAAGGACATGATCGCTGGCAGATTTGAAGTTTTTGCTGAGGTTGGGAGCAATCTGTCAGGCGAAGAGTTGCGAAAGGCGATCGCTTCTAAAATGTTAAGTACTACTAAAGAGTTGAAAAAGTTTGCTCCTTATCGTCTGATTAGACCATTTTTTGAAATGGAACTTAAGGGAGTTAAAAGTGGTGAGACAAATCAAAATATAGCCGCATTATCTCGAGATCGCTTTCAAGAGATCAAGCCTTTATATTGTTTTGATGGCAAGGGTGAGTCTGTTATTTTACATCCTGAATGGGTTCAGTATTTGAAAGAACACTATAAAGTAATTCACAACTGGGCTTTTGAGATATGGCTTAAGTACATGCAACAATGTAATCCAAACATCAAAGATCTAGTTGGCAAGATCTAGGCTAGCAATGGTTTTATGGTGAGGGTTATGACCGACTACTACGATTTTGAAACGACACAAGAACTACATAAGAACATAAGCTACTATACTCAAAGGTTTATACTTTATCCTGAAAAGATAATGGGGTTAACACTTCCAGTTGATTTGAGATGGCAATCTATACAATTTATTTCAGATGATAAGTCCGCCGTTTCTGAACAACAAGGTGTTTATGCTTTTGTTATTCGGCATGAAGACAGTAATCTACCCGTACATGGATACATCGCTTATTTTGGAATTACCACAAGAACATTGAGAGATCGCTATGGAGAGTACTTGCAAGATCAGAAACGTCCAAAGCGTCCGCCTATTCATGAATTATTAAATAAGTGGAAGAATTGTATATATTTTTGCTTTGCTGAAGTTATGGATATAAATATCGATCTTCATACCATTGAGAAACAGTTGAATGGTTCTATGCTCCCGCCATACTCAACACAGGATTTTGATGCCGATATTCGTCAAGCCAAAGGTATTTGGGAAAAAACTTAGGAGGATTTATGAAACGACAGTACCTTCCAGCATTGCGTGGACTCTTTGGTGACTGGGTGTATTATTCGTGCCTGATGCCCATGTCAGATGTTGTCAATCGAGTACAATTTGCTGACGAAATTCACAAGAGTAAAAAACTCTCAGATATGATTCAGCGAAGGTTAAGTATAGGTCGAGGCAAAGAAATTGCTAATTATCTTCTAAACGAGGAACAGCGCTTCTTTAATTCATTAGTTGTTGCTCTCTATGGCGGCAAACCTTCTTGGCACGGATTTGAAAATTTTCGAGCACTTCAAGATGATATCGATCTTGAAGATATTTCAAATGATGCTAAAAACAGCCTAGGATTTCTTAGCTTTACTGGGGATGAGAAGATATTCGCGATAGATGGGCAGCATCGTCTAGCTGGGATGAGGGAAGCGGTCAAATCTAAGTCTGAACTCGGTACAGATGAAGTCCCACTTATCTTTGTTGCCCATAGAGAAACTGAAGAAGGCAGAATACGAACTAGAAAGCTTTTTACAACACTGAATAAAACAGCTCGACCTGTAGGTAAAGGAGAAATAATTGCTCTTGATGAGTGTGATGTTATGGCAATTGTCACTCGTCATCTCATCGAAAATCATGAATTTTTCAAAGAAGATAGAATTCTCTTCGTTCAAAGCAGTAATATGCCACCTACTAACATTACTGAGTTTACAACCATTGGTAATATCTACGATGTTCTTACAATAGTTTTTACAAAGATCAAAGAGACAAAACGTTCACATGACTTGAAATTCTTTCGACCTAGCGATGAGAAATTGGATGAGTATATTCAATTTGCTGATATATTTTTTCGTGGTTTAGCTGAGGCTTTTCCTGCGCTTAAGGAATACTTTACTTCGGATAAAGATTCTAAGGTGATTGAAAAATATAGAAATAAAAACGGTGGTAATGTTCTTTTTAGACCTGTTGGCTTGCAGATTTTTACTGAGGTTATTAGTACTCTAACCGCTCAAAAATTACCTCTCAAAAAAGCAATTGAGCTTGCAGCAAAACTACCAACTGAACTCAACGATAACCCTTACGTTGGCGTAATATGGCTTGCTAGCTCAATGAGAATGAACCCCAAGGAGAAAGTTCTCGCTAGAAGACTGCTTCTATATATGTTGTCAAGAGAAAGTAAGCCAAAGGAGTTACAAGCAATGTACGCAAAACAGCTTGGTGTTGATATTAGTGACTGTCAGCTTCCAGAGAAGTTGTTATCAGATTAGATACTTTTCGCTTACTCAAGTGAAACTGTTATCAAATCCTCAAGTTTCTTGATTCTCGGATCGCCTGATAAGTAGCCAATACCTCGATGAAGATGTAAGCGAAATTGTGTGGCAAGGGTTTCTTTGTCTGTATCAAGTCCATCGTTGTGACAGCGTTGTTTTAGGGCAACTATGAGAATATCTGATAAGTTGCCAGCAAAGACTTGCCAAGTCATCTCCACATTGCTATCAGTGACAATATTAATAATTGATGGAGGAGTTGGTTCAGCTAGAGATTTACATAGCGCCCATCGACAGAGAACATTCCAATTCTCGATATGTGTAGCGCGTTTGAGCTTGAGTAGTTGCTCTCTGGCATTTTGGGAGATACGGATGCGGTCAATAGGAGGTTCCATAGGGTTAATTACTTAAATAAAAGATTTTTGAGTATTTGTGCCGCGCAAAGCGCGGCACAAATACTACCAGAAGTATCCTGATCGCACGGAGGTACGATTGATTGATTCGTCGTAATCTAGGAGATATTCGTGGGCGATTAGTTGATTTTGGCGCAGTCGAGTTACTTCTTCTTTACCGATTTCAGTGTCAGTTGAAAGCAGAATCACTTGTTGGCTAGCGTTGGGGAAGTAGCGGTCAAGGAGGTTTAAACGATGGGATGAGTCCAGACGACCAAGCGGCGTGTCAATGACGACGGGTAACTGACAGCCTGAAACACGGGCTAATCCCCATAGGAAAGCGATCGCTAACATTTGTTTCTCACCTGCGGAGAGGCGATGTTTACGGATAGATTTACCTTCAGCATTGTATAACTCTAGGCGAAATGTATCGGGGGCGATCGTGATGCGATGCACAAGTCGAGATTTATGTAAAAGATGGAGAAAGCATTCGGTGACGCTGTTTTCTAGTTGAGCGATTTTATGGGCGGTGAGTTCTTTCCTGAATGAATCCATTGTTGATTGCACTTTAACAACAGACTGAAAGAAAAATTCTAGATTGCCTCTTGCGACTATGGTTGTTCCATAGTTTTCTAGTTCTCTTTTGCTAGAGATTAACTTGCGTTCGAGTAGTGCTAAGTTGCGCTGAGAGTCATCTAGCTCATTTGCTAAGGACTCACAAACTGATGCGGCGGATTCTTTTTTCTGTAAGAGTTGATGATAGATTTCTGGACTTGCTGCCGAAGCGATCACATTTCGGATTTGGGTACTTTCGCGATCGCAAGATTCCAATTTTTGCGCTGCGGTACTTGCTAAAGCAACGGTTTTAGGTAAATCATGCTCTAAAAGATTTGAGAGTGATTTCACCAGCTCTATATCGCTACCAAGCCATATTTCTCCGTGCTGCGATTCATCTTCGAGTTGAGCGAGTTCGGTTCCCAAAAACTCTTGGACTAAGCGGTTATATTTTTTAGGGAAGTTCTGGTCTATAAATTCTGACAGTTTGCGATCTCGCTCTTTAATTAGATCTAGAGCAGCTTTAGCTTTTTGCAAATGTATCTCTTTTTGGCTTTGGGAAAGCGCTTGTTCTAACAGAGGTGATTTAATCAACATCATGGGTAAACAAGTTTCTGCTAAATCTAGCAGTTCTTTTCTTTGCTGATCGGCTTCTTCTTTGAGTCTTTGATAGCTTTGTTCTAACTCTTGCTTATCTCCTGCGGCTTTCCCTCCTTTACGCATAAATTCACGTTCAGCTTCTGCAAAAGTAGCTTTAGTTTGTTCGAGGTCGGCTTCCAGTTGGGTTTTATGTGCTTCTTCCAATTCAATTTCTGCGGATTGTTGAGCGATTAAAGTTTCAATCTCTGTAAGTTTATTAAAGGCTTCTGTATCAGATGATTCACGACGTTTTTTACTGGCTAATACTTCTAAGTCAATTTCTAAGCGATCGACTAGCTCTAATCCGAGAATTGTGCGAATAGCATCGACTATGCCCTGTGTGGGAGTGTCTTGCAGTGCAAGTTCTCGAACTTGTTCGCCATCAAATAGAAATAAGCCCGAAATACCGATGGGCATGATTTCTTCGATAAATTCATCCCATGTGTTGGTCAGGGTTTCGTTATTCCAGCCATCGACACGGACTTCTAAAATATCGCGCCCATTTTTGGGTTGCTGTGTCCAGCGACGGGAAATCGAGATTGGTACTTGGCGCAGTTCGGATTTATTAAAACTGGCTTGTTCAAAGACCAATTCGATCGCAGCTTCTTCGCCGATTTTGGCTTCACGATTGACGCTTTGAGAGAGAAATTCGCCATAGCTTAAGTTTCCTCTTGTGGAGCATTGGGCTTTTGCGCCATACAGGGCAAGACGGAGGGCATCGATAAAGGTAGTTTTACCACCACCATTTAAGCCACCGAGCAGAACAATTGGTGGATGGTCTTGACTGATATCGACAGAAAGATCGATCGTGTGCTTTCCTTGGTAAGCACCAAAATTTTGCAGAGTTAATTCTCGGAAAATCAAGACTGTACCTCTGCGACTGGTGTGCCAAATTTCATGGATGCCCAACTATTAGCTTTTTGGGGAGACTCTGATTCGGCTGGTTTGACTGGTTGCCCTAGCGCAAGTTGACGAACTTTATTAGCATCTCCTTCCTCCGCTGCATCTTTTATATTTTTGACCCTATGGGCGTTTTGAATTGCTTCTTCTTGCGATCGCGAACTGGTTTCAAAGCATTTTTCGAGGGCTTCGTAGATACCGACGCGGCGCATTTTGCCATAATGTTGCTTTTCAACGCTGAGCAGTTTGGTAGTGAGTTCAAGGTGCATGGCATTGTCACCACAAAGTCGAGCGAGGATCTCCCATTCATCGGCTCCTAGCAAGCTTTGATTGTTGGGATTGTTAATATCTTGGAATTTTTCGCCTGTTATATCGAGATAAATATGGGGTAGTGCGTCATCAAATTCATGTTTATCTTCGCGCCAGATCCGTCGAATTTCGCTGAGTTCGGCTTGAGTAATTAGCTCAATCTCTTGCATCTCAAGTGGTGCATTTTTACGCGCTTCTGTTTGTGCTTTAAGTAATTCTCTAAGCCAATTTTCACGCCATGTTTTGGTATAAGGTCCTGGGATCGGTTTTACTTCTTGTTTGCCATCGCTGTTGTGGGTAAATAGCTGTACGTTGCCACTCATGCGGCGAAAGTCACGTTTGTCCCAGTCATCAGGAATATCGAGGGCGTTTCTTAGATCTAGCATTGGCTGCATCCATTCTTTTTCGTCATCATTGAGGATCATCGCTTCCATAGATTTGTCTTTGTTGACAAGGGTGCAGACCCAGCAACCAAATCGGGAGTCACCACAGCTAGGTGTATTGCTATCGATTACCAGAGGACATTCATTGTCGGCGGTTGCGCCACGATACATGGTGAAGAGGTCTTGATTGCTATTGCCCCAAGGGTTGGGATATTGCATGAGGTATAGCCAGACTTCACTGTTGCCCCAGTCGGCGATCGGGCTATAGATCAATGAGTTGGGTAGGCTGCCGCTATAGAGAAGAGATGTGAGGCTGTTGTCACCAATGCGATCGCCGATGCTGCCCATTTCGTGATCACTCATCGATCGCGATCGCCTAGAGCTTTCGGCTTTGCGTGTGCCAAGGACGATGATTACTTCACCTTTGGCGCGGACAACGTTTTGAACAAATTGATTGGATGGTTTGATTTTGAGGCGTTCAGTACACCATCTAAAGCCGTTGCGGGGGGCGGGGTAGCCTTTGCCGATGAGGTTGACCCAGAAGGTGTCTTTGACATCAGGAAATAGTAAAGTTGCAGAAATTGGTAAGCCTTGCTCGGTGGCAGCGGCTTGCATATTTGCGATCGATCGCTTGACCCATGCGGCGACGATGGGGTTTTCAACGCGGGTGTCGGTGGTGATGACGTAAATTTGTTTGGTGCGGCGATCGCTTGGTAGTTGTTGGAGGGCTTGCCAAACAAGTTGCAGGGTGGCGGTGGAGTCTTTGCCGCCTGAATAGCCAATAATCCAAGGGATTTCGTCATGGCAATACAACTGCTGGATCTCAATTATCAGCGCTTTGATGTCTTCAATTAACTGGGGTGCAGTGCGTTGTGGTTCAGTCATGGTTGGTAAATTTGCCTTGTTTTTCGGGATATCCCTACTACTGTTGTAGTCCAAATGGACGACAAATGGCAAGATGAAAGCTAAAGCCTTTGAATCAGAAAATTAGAGTTAGTAAATTATTTATCCTCGAATCACTGTAATATTTCGACCTGCGGGACTGATCGCTCTCTCCGTGGTAGTCCGATCGCTAAGCATCGGTAACTGCTCACGGCGATCAAATATTACCAACCAACCCGTATCTAAATTCAATCCTGATAGATATTTATCTAATTGCTTTAAACCTACATTGAGTGGGTCTGGTTTGCGATCGCGCCATACTTTTAACTCCATTCCCAAAGTCACCTTGCCATAGCGCAAACAAATATCCATTCTTCCTGAACCGATCGCATATTCCCGTTCTAAAGTCCCAATCCCATTCACCACCCGATGCAAAAATGCCATCATCACTAAATGGGGCGCAATCTCTGGATAGGGAGTGCTTTTAAACAATGGTTCTCCATGCTGTCGCCAAAATTCTAGAAATGCCTCTAACAAGCGTTCAGGTAGAAATTCACCCTGTTCACTTAGCCAAATTGGTTGAATGTATCCCATAGAAGCCGTAGTTACATAGGCAAGCACTCTGGGCAGTACCTCTTGATAAATGGGATTAGCGATCGCCAAACCATTCTCATTGCGACATAAGCCTAAATCCAAAACATAGCGAACATCATCCTGTGGCACATCTGGCAATTCTTGACCCGCTAAGATTGGTTGGATAATCGCTTTCACTCGTTCATCTCGCAATCTTTCCGCAAGACTATCTAAGTGAGTATCCTGTCTTTGAATGAGAATTTCTTTAGCTTGGTTGACTAACTCAACCGTAATTGGAATTGCGGGATCTTTGGCGATGTATTCGGTGATTTCTTTGGCGATCGCATTGACCAGCCAAGGTTGTCCCTGTGTCAAATGAAATGCTAATTTAATCGCATCTTCTGTAAATATTTGTCCTGTTGCTTCTGTATGTTGTTGATAGAGATTTCTCACTTCTTCAAGGCTAAAATTACTCAGCGTGAAGGAACGCACTTTGATATTAAAAGGACTAGATGTATTTAGGCGATCGCTTCCTCCTGATGCATATTTATAATCGCGTACATCCCGCATTCCCACTAGGGCAACTGATTGGGGAAAGCCCTGCGGACGATTTGGGAAACCCGATCTTAATTGCCTTAATACAGAAATTAACGTTTCATTGCTCAAAGCATCAATTTCATCTAAAAAGACGACTAACGGGCGGGATGATTGTTCTGCCCAGTTGCTTAAATTTGTACCAATTCTTGCGCCTGCATCTGCTTCTAACCATTGCTGCGGTTGTAATTCTTTAGGCAAGCGAAACCGTATCGATTGCTTCCACTCATCTAAAATAGCGAGTTCGGCTGCTCCTACGTCGTCAGAAAATACTGCACCAACTTCAAGGGATAGCATCACCGATGTATATTGACCACTAGCGGTTAGCTCCTGCGCTAATGACATCATGGCTGTAGTTTTGCCAGTCTGCCTTGGGGCATGGATGACGAAGTAATTTTCTTGGGCGATTAACTGCTCTAGCTCTGGCAGGCGATCGCTTGCTGGCAACATATAGTGAATGTCAGCTTTACAAGGACCTGCGGTATTAAACCATTTCTTCATCATGATTAGCTATTTAACAGGGCATATACTCTTTCAATATATAGCAACGAGCTAAGCCAACCTAATCCTGTAAATGAGGAGATCGTGAAATGGATAAAGTGAATAAATATCGGGAGTATGTTCAAAGTTTATTGTCTCGATATGTGAGTGGTGATGTTTCTGATGATGAGGTTGAGGTGCAACTGATTTTTGATGTGGAAAGGGATCATTATCAGTGGCTCAATATTGGCTGGCAAGAGTTAAATCGCGTCTATCGATGTGTTATGCATTTTGATATTAAGGATGGCAAAATTTGGCTGCAACAGAATTTGACTGATCAAAATCCTGCGGAGGAGTTAATTGCTATGGGTGTGGAAAGGCAAGATATTGTGTTGGGTTTGCAACCGCCATACAAGCGTCCATATACAGATTATGGTGTTGCTTAAAATCGAGATTCTCGTAAAATGTATTTGACTTAACTATCATCGGTATTAAACCATTTCTTCATAATGACAACCACTTAACAGAGCATATACTCTTTCAATAATTTAATGTCTTTGTTTTGTGAAAATTCAAGTTTTAAGAGCTTATCCTTAATAACATTTACATGATACAATGCGCTATTATTTAGTAAATGAACAGAATAAGTACCTTGACTAGTCAATGGACAGCAAAATGGGATAATACAGAGTCTAAGGGTTCAATTCTAGCCTTTGACGAAATTTTCAATGCTCCACAACAAGCAGGAATATATGCTTGGTATGCAGTTCTAGGACTTGGGGAAATGGATATTACATGTGAAAGTCAGACTCGTACTGCTTTGAGAAAACAGACTAAAAAATATACACCTTCTCCTCTATCAGGTGAAATGCGTGGTAATCTTGGAGCAAAATGGTCTGGTGAACTATTGGATCAGTCTATGGATAATCTATCTCAAGTTTTGTCAAGCAGGGAGATTAGCAATGAAGAATTGCAACAAAGTGGTAATGGGTTGAATAGAGCATTGTCTGACCAGGATAGTAGAAGATTACTTATCTCAAGTTTAGAAGCCTGTATTCCAGTTTTTTTGTCGCCATTATACGTGGGTATCTCAGACAATCTTAACAGACGATTGTCTGAACACATTAGATTATTTAGGTTAGCATCTAGAAAAGAGATGATAGATGACGAATATGATAATCAAGATGTTTGCGATAAGAATTTTGCTTTTCGAGCGGTAAATTCTGGATTTAGAGAAGACAATTTAAAAGCTTTTATTTTGCCATTTGACAATCTTGAGAGTTTGTCAAAACAGCAAATAAGAGATGTAGTAGCAGCGACAGAGTTTTTAGTAAATCGTTGGGCAAAACCATCATTAGGAGAGAGGTAGTTCTATGTTTAGTACATCTGGGCAAAGTTGGGACGTTGTAGTTGAAGGAACATATGGAGAGTTTTCCACCCCCGCAGGACAAGTATCTTACCTAATGACAAAGGCTAAGTTAGGGCAAGACACTTCACTAGCTAGTAAGTTAACTCCATATCTCGCTCCAGTTAGGGAAGTCCTTAATATTGAGGAAATGGATTTTAATCAATTGCTTCAAAGAGATCTGGATGATCATCGTGTTGCAACCGATCTAATTGACTATATTCTTAAATCTCAATTCAATGGCCCTGCATTTTACACTCCAATTCTAGCAGCATTACTTCCGTTTGAAGGCGCAGCTCCAGCTAGCTCCTATCCCTCTCAGAGTCAATTATCTAAATCATTCAAAGATAATACTGGGATGCTATGGCAACAAGCCCAATATGGAGATGCATTTCGCATTTTAAAACTTGCTAATCAAGAAGATCCAACAGCAGAATTACTTAACCAAATTAATCTAGGACGAATTGAATTTAACAAGTCTAAATCTAAATTGGTAGTTATTGATGGTCAACATCGTGCTATGGCATTGATCGCTATTCGTAGAACAATTGATCGTGAATGGGGACAAAGTACGGGAGCTAAGTTCAGCTTTTTTTATGAGAGGCGTATTCAGGAAATACTAAAAACTTCTAGTATTGATTTACATCGTATTGAATTTCCTGTTTGTATTTGCTGGTTCCCTGACACCAATCCTACGGACACCGTGTGGCCCGATCCTCACAAATCTGCTCGCAAGCTGTTTGTAGACGTAAACCAAAATGCAAAAAAACCAAGTGAGTCAAGAGTTATCCTTCTATCTGATTCGCAATTAGTTTATATCTTCGTGCGTGCTCTACTCAATCAAGTACGAAAGAATGATCGATATTTCCCTCTCCATGCTATTGAGTATGATTACGAAAAAGGAGAAGGGAGTCCAGTTCGCCCTTCCGCAGTTGCTAATATTCTCATGATTGAAAACTCAATTCAACTTGCATTAAGGGGAGATGAGAGCCTGATTAGCAATGTTGGTGAAAACATGAGAGCAGGTAAGAAGAACGAAAATAATGCTGATCGTCGATTACGCAAAGAATTAGAGATCAAAGAATGGCTTACTCAAGAAATAGAAGATGAAGGAATTACTGATGTAATTAGCATTGAGCGCGATGATATTACAAATAAAAATTTTCCTAGAAGTCAGATTGATGGTCTTACTAATAGATTTTTACAAGGATGGGGTGCGGCTATTCTTGAAGTGCTATCTCAATTTTTCCCGTTTCGTTGTCATATAGACAGCCTAAAACTTCTAGAAGAAAATACTGTTGGCTTGACACCTCAAATTGCTTTAGCACAAGATGCAATGTTTAAGGGGCTTGGAATGTATTGGACATTAAGGGAAAGCCATAACCAATGGCTAGAAAAACAACAAGATAAAAGCAATAGAAGTTTATTGCAAACTAAGTCTGACACTGTTGAAGCTTGGGAAATTATTCAAGAAAAAGAAGAAATTTTCAAAATAGATAGAGCCAAACTTCTTTTCGGTAAAAAACTGGATATAGATGATAAATTACTGCGTTCTTCTGAGAATTCATTTGTAACCATTCGTACACAGGCTTTCTTGTCAGGAGCAATCTTAACACTTGCTACGCTAAAGAAAGAACTTAACTATGACATAACTATATTTAGCCAACGGGTTCCAATATGGATTCAATCTTGGAATAAAGCATTTAAAGATTCCCCTAAACGAGCACGTCTTTTTGATAGAAAACTCGTCGAGGGGGAACACAATCCATTCCTAAGGCTATCGTCAAGGCTTGAGCCTGCTCAAGCCGTTTATTTTCGATATATACTTTTAGAATTAATGGCTTGCTACGATGATCCAGATCTACATGAAAGTGAAAAAGAAATCGTTGATAAGCTTGTCTTATCAGCTCGTTTACTGTATTTAAAAGAACTGATTAAGCAGCAAGAGAAAGCTCTGAAGCGTACTGAATTTAATCTGACAGCCAAAAAATTGAAAGATAAATCTGAACGTAATGGCAAAGATTTACTTCGAGATCTTTGCAAATACTGGTTTAGTCTTACTAAAGAAAAGTTTAACGAGTGGTTAGATCAGGTTGAGTCAGACAAAATTATATCAAATATAGAAGCGGATATTGAAGAAGTTGATAACGACAATGAAGAGGATAGCGAGGACTATCTTACTGAAGAATGATCTAGGTAAAAGGTCTATTAAAGAATTTGATCTTAACTAGATTGATAGTAGGTTACTTAAATCAAAATCATTATTTTGATTCTTCATATCATCCCTTTCAGAACTTAGAAACAGCAAAATACGTTCTAAATGATCAACTGATCCTTTAATTTCATTGTCGATTATTTCTAGCCCCGCATTAGCATACTCCTCAAAAATCTTGATCCGTGACTCCTCAGCCTCCTCATTGTCAGCAAGAACCTTAGGGTTTTTAGTTGCAACTACAGCTAAAAGTTTCACTACTTTATCATATTTCCTAAAAACTTCATACGGGATTGGATCTGGATCTTTTTTTGAGAACTCACCAAAAGGCTCACGGCGATCACGCTTAGCCCCCAACGCTGCCGCAAATACCAAAACCTCCGCATAAGTCTGAAATGGCTTAGTCGTATCATCCACCCCCTCAGCCCTCAAAGACTTTACTAACTCCGCCTTATCCTTCGCGATCTTTACCCTTGCATCAGCCATTCTTACTTATTCCTTGATACCCAATCTAAAAACATCTTACACACAAGCAGCAGCCCCTTTCACTTCAGTTGCAATCAAACCAGCCATCATCAACAAGCGCACAGTTGATAGTCATAGTTTACTCTGCTCTTCTAGAAATTCAGCAAAACCAATTAACTCTCTTCTTGATAGCTCAAATGTACTAACTAAACCTGATACGCCCTCTCCGATGATTTCAGGATCAAAATCAAAAGCATAAACATGACGAACAACATGGCGAAACTTACGATAACCATTGAGCATTTCTTTGCCAATCTCCGAAATTACCGCAGGGCGAATATCAGACAAATCCTTACTCATTTGCATCAACAAAGAATAATGCCATTCATTACCTTCAGGTCTTTCGCCATCAATACGAGTTGCAATAATTTCAAAAAGTCTTTCTAGTCCGCTATAAAAACCATGCAAACTCAGTGCAACGCTATCAAGATATAGCTCATCATCGGTTTGCAAGAATTTTTGCCAACCTGCGATCGCTCTCTCCACAAGCAATTCTATTTCATCTAAATCACACCTAATCCGCTCAGCAATATCCATTAATGAACTTTTCAAATTGCTAAACCCTCTCTATTAATGCGTTCAGCAATAGCATGACGACAGCGATCAAGATTGACTAGATCGACCTTAAAACCATAGGCAAAAAACTCTATTGCATCCAAAGCTTGATAAAAACTTTGAGAAGTTAACCCACTTATAGCCAAGTCAATATCTGAGTACCTTGTAAAACGCTCCTTATCTGTCAGTGAACCAAACACAATAATTTGCTTTGCTCTGTAGCGATCGCGCAATAAGACAGCTATCTTTTGAACAATTTGCCATGCCTCTATCCATCTAGCCTCATCTTGTAAGCTATCCAGATTTCTATCTGGGTAATATGTCTTGCGTTCATAGAGCGTTAGTTCAAGAGCAGTTTTTGACATAGTTGATAGTTTTAAAAGTTTAGAGCTTATACTGTATCTGTACATAGACAGCTAACTTGCAAATCATTATTACCGCAAATTTAATTGATCAGTAACAAGCGATCGCACTGATGATGAGTATACACAGCCAAAAGCGATCGCTGCTTATAGTACGTTATAATCTTTGTATATTTTACCTAAATATATCACTTCTTCAAATGAATTTAAATGAGCAGCATTAACTCTGAAAATTTTAAATTTAATCTATCTGTACTCAGTATTGTGAACTTAAATGATGAGGATAAAGAAGATAAAGCGTACTGGCTTCTGAAAAGTCCAAAAGAGAGATTAATTGCATTGGAATATCTACGTCGAGGGGAGCATCTCAATTAGGCACTGAGTAAATATACTTAGAAGAATAGAAGTACCCGTTGAGATAAGCACAACGATGATTCAAAACTTGAGCCACATTGTCTTTATTCCACTGAGCGCCAGAAATCTTGATCCGCCGACCTA
>JANNDZ010000423.1:0-3004 GCA_031378395.1 Pseudanabaena sp. OTE_75_metabat_487_sub | reverse complement strand
ATTTGTTTCAACGTAAGGTGGAAGAATCTGTTTCAGAACTAATTACACCAAATCCAACTCCATCCCCTTCCGACATCCTAAAAAAAAGGCTCTCTCGCCAACAACGTCTTGCAAAAATCCCACCAGACCAAATTCCATCTTCCGTGATTTTATCTTCGTCAAAAGCTTTGCATGAATATTGGGGAGATGCGCCAACAGTGTCATTGCTGTTTGGTCGCGATAATGAACTTACAAAACTCAAGCAATGGATTATAAAAGACCGTTGCTGTTTGGTTGCAATTGTAGGTATGGCTGGGGCTGGCAAATCGCATGTAGTTGCCAGCCTGAATCGAGGTGGTATTGGCAAAACCGATCTATCAATCAAGCTAGCAAATAACATCCGTAAAGAGTTTAAGTACGTCTTTTGGCAGAAGCTACTTACTCCTATGCAACCTTCTGAATACCTCTCAAAGTTAATTAGCTTCCTTTCTGAAGGCTGGGAAAAACAATTACCAGAGACTTTAGATGAACAGATAACGCAGCTACTTTACTACCTCAATAAGCATCGTTGTTTGCTCATCTTGGATAATTTTGACACAGTTATGCAAGGGGGTGATAATGCTGGTCAGTATCGAAAAAACTATGAAGGATATGGTCAAATCTTGGAGAAAGTGGGAACGCTTCAGCATCAGAGTTGCATACTATTGACTAGCCGAGAAAAACCACGAGAGATAGAGTCGCTAGCAGGTCAGGCAAAACCTGTGCGCTTTTTTGATTTAGGAGGTGTAGATTATTTAGCTGCAAAACAAATATTTGGCATCATTTACTCTGGATTTTCGGGTTCAGATACTGAGTGGGAAAAACTCAACGAGTTCCTTCAAGGAAATGTTTTGGCTTTGGAACTTGCCGCTAAATATATTGAGGAAGTTTTTGGTGGCAACATTTCTAGTTTTCTCAACCAAAATAGTAAGGTATTTGAAGAGATCCGTGAGAAATTACTGGATTGGCACTTTGAGCGTTTGTCGAAAAGAGAGCAAGAAATCGTTAACTGGCTGGCAATCAATCGTGAGCCTGTAGTAATTAATGATTTAGAGCATGACATTCTTTCATCAGATGGAAAGCAAGTTGCATCCACTTTAAAGCTAATAAAAAGATCCCTACCACTTGAGTACAATAATAATAACCAAACATATACATTACAACCTGTGTTGATTGAAGATGCAACTAGGCGATTAATTGAGCGTGCTATTGAAGAAATTAAGACTAACAATATTAACATTATTGATGATTTTGCTTTACTTAAAGCAATTACAAAAGAGTATGTCAGAGATATTCAAAAACAACTGATTATCCAATCAATTATAGACAGACTAACTGAGAGCTTTGAGAATCATGAAAATGTTAAAGCCAGATTGAATCAGCTTTTATTAATCTGGCAAAAAAAGCATCCTCGAAAATTAGGTTATTTGGCAGGTAATATCCTGAATCTGCTCTGTCAAATGGGATCTGACTTGACAGATAGCGACTTTTCAAATCTAACAATTCGTCAAGCCTATCTAGAAGATGCAATTTTACATAACGTCAACTTTACCAACGCCGATCTAACTGACTCTACGTTTGCCGATCATTTCGGTACTATTTTCTCAGTTACCTTTTGTCAAGAACGCAAGCTATTAGCTGGATGTGGGGATGACGGTCTAATTCGTCTGTGGCATGAAGGAGACTGGGAACCATTTGATATCTTTGAAGGACACACCGATTTCATTCGCACATTGGCGTTTAACCGTAAGGGAACCAGGCTTGCCAGTGCAGGGGACGATCGCACCCTTTTTCTTTGGGATGTAGACACTAAAGAGTTAATAACCACCAAGCCATTCGCCCACACAAGCTGGATACAATCTATAGATTTTAGTCCCGATGGTTTGCACTTGGCCAGTTGCGGTGGAGACTGTCTGGTTAAACTCTGGGATGTTGAAACTCTCGAATATTTGAAACCCTTTGAGGGACACACCGCAGGAGTCATGTCTGTCCGCTTTAGTCCCGATGGCAAAACCTTGGTGAGTGGCGGTAGGGATAGCTTAGTGAAGCTTTGGGATGTCGAAACGGGGATTTGTATTAGAACACTAACGAAGCATAAAAACTGGATTTATTCAGTGCATTTCAGTCCCGATAGTAAAACCATAGCAAGTGGCAGTCGAGATCAAACGGTAAAGTTATGGGATGTGGAGACTGGTGAGTGTCTCAAAACCTTGAAGCAACATGGCGATCAGGTTTGGTCGGTTGCCTTTAGTCCTGATGGTAAGACCCTTGCCAGCGCTGGAGATGATGGTGATGCAATCCTGTGGAATGTGGAAACAGGTGAATATTGTCACATTCTCAAGGGGCATCAAAGTGCTGTAGGGCAAGTCAGTTTCAATGCCGACGGTTCGCTGCTTGCTACTTGCAGCAGCGATTGCAAAGTCAGGCTGTGGGATGTGCAACTAGGACGATGTATTAAAGTTTTATACGGTCAGTCGAGTCCAATCTGGACGCTCGCCTATAGTCCCGATGGTAAATTCCTAGCTAGCAATAGCAAGAATTTTGCAGTCACACTCTGGAATTTAGAAACTGGACAATCCGTCCAAGATTTTTCTGGTCACAAAAACTGGGTGCTAACAGTTGCTTTTAGTCCTGATGGTAATTTGCTGGCTAGTGGAAGTGAAGACCATACAGTGAGGCTGTGGGATGTGCGAAGTGGTAAGTACAAAATCCTTAAAGGACACAACTGTCGATTAGAAACACTGACATTTAGCCCAGATGGCAGAACCCTAGCCAGTGCAGGTCACGACCACTGCATCAATTTATGGGATGTGAGCAGCAAAATTTGGATAACCCCAAATATTAAACCATTCAAAACATTGCTAGAGGGCGATCGCATCTTTTCTGTCAAATTCAATTCTACAGGAACTCTGCTAGTTAGCGGTGGCGCAGATTGTGTGCCAAAGTTATGGAATGTTGACACTGGCGAACTCCTGAAAGAGTTCCG
>JANNDZ010000384.1:0-2772 GCA_031378395.1 Pseudanabaena sp. OTE_75_metabat_487_sub | reverse complement strand
CGCCACGGCACAAAAACTGGTTCTTTATCACAGCAATTTGCGATCAAACGAACTACAATAAATTTTTTAAAAGTGTTGCTGTGCAACACTTTTAAAAAATTTATTGGTTCGGGTTTGATCGCAAAGCGCTATAAATTTTATAACCATTAAGTACCACGGCATAATTAAAGAACCAGAACCAAAATACATACCGCCCGCGCAGCGGGCGATATGTATTTTGGAGTTTTATATTTAATTGGGCTTAGCTACTTACTTGCGGCTACTCAATGGTAAAAAAGCTCTGACCACAGTTAACTCATAGGGAATACTCTCAATTTCCAACCTGCCACCATACAGTTCTAGCAATCGCTTGGCGATCGCTAATCCCAACCCAGTCCCCTGCTGAATATAGAGCTTTTTCTCAAACTTCATATATGCACCAAAATTAGCAATCTGCTCTGGTTCAATCCCCTGACCATGATCAGTAATAATCAGACAATAGTCCTTATCATCACAATTGCCCGCAACATCTACGGCAGTTCCTTCCGAAGAAAATTTGAACGCATTATCCACAAGTTCCTTAACAATTACATTTAAATAAGAGTCTGAGATTTGGATACTGGCATCATTAATATCAACATGTAAGTCAGAAACACGATTATAGTTTTCAGCGATTTTTTTGGCGCAACTTGCAATTTCAATATCAACAAAAGTTGCTTTACTATTACGTGTCTGGTTAATCCATTCAGCGTTATTCTCCGTGGACTCTAACTCAGCATATAGCAGAAATTTTTTCACCATTTCATGCATATCCCGTCCTGCTTTGCGAATGCGTTTACCGATATCTGGGACTTCATGGGCTTGCATGGCATGATAATTTTTGACCAAAATATCCGCCAAACCCATAACCTCGATCGCAGGAAACAACAACTGGTGAGGTAGGGACTTAGATATATTGCCTCGTAAGTTAGCTAACTCTTGTTTGTAATAACTATTAATGACTTCTTGTTTCTTAAACTGAGCATTGATTGCTCCCAATAGTTCATCTCTAGTAAAGGGTTTAGTTAAATAATCATCTGATCCCAATTCCATCCCTTGTCTAAAGTCATTTTTGTCAGACTTGGCACTAAGAAATATAAAAGGGATTGTCGTTGTTGAGGGATTATTTCGCAGAGCCGCGATAACTCCATAACCGTCGATTTCAGGCATCATAATATCGCAGATGACCAAGCTGGGAATATGCTGCTGAGCCATCTCTAATCCAGTACGTCCATTGTCAGCACTGATAATCATATATCCCTCAGCTTGCAGCATTCTGGTGGTATTTAGCAAGACGTTCGGATTATCTTCGATGAGGAGAATTTTTTTCATGCTGGCTGGCTGGTATCTTTATGCAACATTATACCGATTATGAATTTAAAAATCATTAAACTGGAAATACTCCGTCGGAAATTGGCAAAACCACGGTAAATTTAGTACCAATATCTAACTGGCTTTCTACGGATATTGAACCATTGTGAATATCAATACAGTTCTTAACAATTGATAGCCCCAATCCTGTACCAGGCAATATTCCTACATTTTTACCGCGATGGAATGCCCCGAATAGATTTTCTAAATCTTCTTCTGGAATGCCAATACCATGATCACTAACGATAAAACTCACCTGTTCTTGATCCACAGTAATTTGAAAATCAACTGTTTTATTTTGCGGAGAATACTTAATTGCATTTGTCAGCAGATTAGTCAAGATTTGGCGTAGTAATTTATCATCCATCTTCACTAATAAGTTGGGAAGATCATCTTGAAGATGAGGATTTTCTATAGATGTATTAGTTGAAGATACATAGAGAAATGAATTTAGAGAATAGCCAGATGCAAAAGTTCTTTGCATCTGCCGTAAAAGTTGGCTACAAAAGTTTAAAAGATTAAATTTAGTAAGATTTAGTTTTACTTTATTAGTATTACTTCGACTCAGGAACAATACATCTTCCATCAGAGCCGTCATATGCTTAACTTCCGATTGAATTTGATGTAGTTGTTCGACTTGTTCTTCCTTTGACCATTCGTAATATTCGAGCAGCTCTGATGCACTTTGAATCGTAGTTAGAGGTGTGCGAAACTCATGGGATACAACTGATATAAAGTCTGTTTTCATTTGACTAAGTTCGCGCTCTTGATTAAGCGATCGCGATAACATTTCAGCCGATATTTGTAACTGTTCATTTTGCGCTTGAAGTCTTTTTTGTAATGAACATAGCCGCAAGTGTGTTTCGATTCTAGCTAACACTTCAATCAATTGAAATGGCTTGCTAATATAATCTACTCCACCCACAGAAAACGCTTCCACTTTTTCAGATGGCTCTTCTATCGAACTAATAAATATAATTGGCACATCTTTAGTTGCTGGATTTGCCTTTAATCTTGTACAAACTTCATAGCCATTAATATCAGGCATCCGAATATCCAGCAAAATTATGTCGGGTAATTGTTGATTAACTTTATCTAAGGCTTCTAATCCACTAGTAGCTTCTTGCACCTTATATCCTTGTCTGATTAACATCAAGGATAGAAGTTGAATATTATAAATTGTGTCATCAACTATAAGTATAGAGGCATCTTGAGGATTTTGATAATCTTCAAAAATTTCGGTTTGTGCAGATTGATTTAAATTTTGACTAGCCATAGAAACCATCTTTTTAATATTTTTATCATAACATCGTGATCGCTATAGAAATCCTAAATGGTTTGTGTAAGATCGCCTTTTCCAATGAATAATTAGTGATGTGCGGC
>JANNDZ010000373.1:0-3589 GCA_031378395.1 Pseudanabaena sp. OTE_75_metabat_487_sub | reverse complement strand
TACCGCAGAAATCCAGCATCTCTTGAGTTTCCTTAAGACCCCCAATCAGAGAACCGCCGAGACTGCGCCGACCGAAAATCAGGCTACCGACTGAAAGCAAAAGTGGCTCGGGTGGTACTCCGACTTGAGTGAGGTTGCCGTCACGTCTTAACAGGAGGAGGTAAGCATTGATATCATGTTGTGCAGACACGGTATCGAGAATGAAGTGGAAACTATTTAGATGTTTCTCCATCTCGTCTGCATTTTTAGAATTGACGACCTCATCTGCTCCGAGCCGCAGTGCATCTTCAACTTTGTTCGCTGAGGTAGTAAAAACCACGACATACGCACCCATAGCTTTCGCCAATTTCACCCCAACATGTCCTAGCCCGCCGAGTCCCACAACACCTACTTTCTGACCCTTGGTCACATTGTGATAGCGTAAAGGCGAATAAGTTGTGATCCCAGCGCAGAGTAATGGAGCAGTTGCCGCGAGATCTAAATTCTTTGGAATTTTTAGTACAAATTCTTTGTCCACCACAATGCTCTCCGAGTATCCACCGTAGGTGATTCCGCCAGTATGTTTGTCGGGGGAGTTATAAGTAAAAATCGTACCTTTCTCGCAGAACTGCTCCAAGTTGTCCTTACAGCTAGCACAGGTAAGACAGGAATCGACCATACAGCCAACCCCAACTTTATCGCCTTCCTTAAACCTGTTGACATCTTTGCCAACTTTTACGACTCGACCAACGATTTCATGACCAGGGACGCAAGGGTAGGTGGTACTGCTCCATTCACTGCGAACGGTGTGCAAATCGGAGTGACACACGCCGCAATATAGAATTTCGATCTGTACATCATGCTTGCCAAGTTTTCGACGTTCAAAGCTAAAGGGCGCAAGGGGAATCGTGGCATTTTGGGCAGCGTAGGCATTCGTTTTCATCGATTTTTTCCTGATTATTTGGATTATTTGTTTGGATAAACTTACTTAAATACTTTGACTAAAGCTGCAAACTGAACTCACGGTTTCCGCTACTGGCCACTAAAAAAGCTAATTCTAGGCCCTAGCAAGTAGACTGAGCTGTTCCAGTATCTCCTTCGCGGCTGGCGCAGAAGATGCGGGATTTTGCCCAGTAATTAGTAGTCCATCTTTAACAACATGGGGCTGCCAGTCAGCTACTTTTGAATAATTTCCACCATTCGTTCGGAGCATGTCTTCGACTAGAAACGGAACAATTTCAGTTAATCCAGCTGCTTGCTCCTCAGTATTGGTAAAGCCTGTGACTGCTTTACCTTGCACCACGGGATCTCCGTTGGCTGACTTGACGTGGCGCAGCACTCCAGGTGCATGGCAAACTAAGGCGATCGGTTTCCCCGATGCTAGTGTGGCTTCGATAAGAGCGATGGAGGATTTGTCTTCAGCCAAGTCCCAGAGCGGACCATGACCGCCAGGGTAAAATACAGCATCGAAATCGCCAGCGGCAACCTCGCTTAATTTAAGTGTGCTTGCGAGCGCAGATTGGGTTGCGGGATCTGCCTTGAAGCGTTGCGTGTCTTTAGTTTGGGAATCTGGGGTATCGCTCTTAGGATCGAGTGGCGGCTGTCCACCCAGCGGTGATACGAGGGTAACGATCGCACCTGCATCTTTAAACCTGTAGTAGGGGGCGGCGAATTCTTCAAGCCAGAAACCAGTTTTTTTGCCCGTATTACCAAGCTTGTCGTGGGAGGTTAGCACCATTAATATTTTCATCTTGACTCCTTTAATTACTTTGATTTTTTCAACTAACATGAATTCGACGATCGCTTGGAATAGCGCTATTTAAATGCTTTGACTAAAGCTTCAAACTGAACTGGCGATCGCTGTTTTATGGCAGCTTGAGCATTAGCGATCGAGTGACTTCGAGCTTCATCTCCCATATTTAAGCCATCAGCATGAATGAATTCAATATCGGTGATGCCAATTATTTGACATGGTTTAACCTCAAGTTATTTATTATTTGCTTCATAAAATGCTCGTGCCTGAGCCAGTAGCTGGTCTTCGGTCAGGTGTTGTTCATTCACCACGATCGCACCCACAACTTTTTTAGAAATATCGGGGTGATTTTGTGCGAGTTCATCTACCAGATAATCCATAGCACTGCTGGCTCCAGTTGAGCTACCAAAGATCAAAATCTGTTCCGCACCTTTTAAGTTTGCGGCGATCGCTTCATAGAAAGACTTAAGTTCGGGTTGCCCCTTAGCATTGTCATGTAGATTATGGAGATGACGGCGCGTACCATCTGAGTCGTAAGGGATGATATCCACTGGCACTGAATCCCGCACTTCTGTTTTATAGATCCGAGCCTCACGGTGATTAATTACAACTAGCAAATGGGTTCCATCCTCGGTTGGATCTGCCAATTCAGGCACACTGGAACGTTCCAGAAAATGCCGAATTTGCATCAATTCTTTAGTATCGGATAGATCTTTATGCTTAGGAGGATGGAGGACTAGCACCTCGCCATGCCTTATATATTTGAGATTGCCGTTATGCTCTTCAGTTACTTCAGCTATTGCCTCAAGCATTGACCGCACATCATGCCATTGTAAATTATGGGTGATCGGATGTTGAAAGATCCCTCTATAAGTGGTTTGATGAACCTTGGACATTGATATTTCCATTGACTTTATCCTTTGGGTTAATTTTTAGATTTTTTAAGCTTCGTGTGTAATCCCAATTCCAATTGTGTGGGGCGGCTCATTAGCAATTAAGTCCTCTACCCAGTATCCTTGACGGTTGTAATGAAGATGCAATTTAGTCTCATAATCCAGAGTTAGTAGAGACTCGTCTGTATATTCTGGCGATCGCTTGATCGTCTCGCGGGAATGATTTACAAAGACTTTCGACTCATTCCAACTAACGCTCTCAATCCATTGTGGTGAAATCAGGATCTTTTCCCCTGACCACCAGTTGGCTGTATTGATGATGAGATAACGAATCGTCCATGTTTCATCATCAATGATGAAATCCTCAATGTGACCGATCTCGCCATCTGTGGCTTGGATGTGATAGCCGCTCACCTCATTGGTGCTACGCAAATGGTGATCCCACGATTTCTCTTCTCGATTGAGTTCCGCCGTTAGTTCGGGATCACGCTGAATGTACGGATAAGCTCCCCACATATATGAACCGCTCCAATACATCGGGTATCCATAATACCCAAAGTAGGACATTTCAAATTGCTTGGAGATGGGTTTGTGACTGCTCAAGGGAGGACTGCTTTCAATCTGCTTTTTAGTCAAATTGATCGTGATGTCATGTTGTTCCTTAATCACTGCGATCAGCGCATAGGGAGAGAGCAGCACCTGCTGACCTGTAAGCCAGTTTCCTGTGTCAGCGACTAAATAGCGAATTGTCCAATACTGGTCATCGAAGTAAAATTCTTGAACTTTCCCAATTTCACCATCAAGGCTCTTTAACCTATATCCATTAAGTGTTTTGGCTTTATTTAACATCTTTGATTCCTAATCGCTAAGTATTGTAAATTTTTTGGAATAGAGATTTAGCCATTACAGCCTATTGAGGCTTTAAGTAGTACAGATTAATTTGTGAAAGTGCCGCTTTGCGGCA
>JANNDZ010000317.1:0-3325 GCA_031378395.1 Pseudanabaena sp. OTE_75_metabat_487_sub | reverse complement strand
CCCCAGTTACCAGTGAAGAAAGGCGCAAGCCCTGCTGGATGAGGAGGAACGCTCAAGAAGTTGTCCCAACCTACATGGATACCGCGAGATTCAGGAATCGCAACGTGAACCATATGACCAGTCCAAGCCAAAGAACTTGCTCCGAACAAACCAGCCAAGTGGTGGTTTAGACGAGATTCAGCATTCTTGAACCAAGAAAGGCTAGGACGGAAGCTAGGCTGAAGGTGCAACCAACCTGCAAAAAGCAGAACCGCCGCGAATACTAGCATCCAAATTGCGCCAGTAAATAGCTCGGTGTTGGTACGCATACCAATGGTGTACCACCAGTGGTAAACACCAGAATAAGCAATGTTTACGGGACCAGCAGCATCAGTTTGAGTGAATGCTTCAACAGCCGCCTTACCGAAGTGAGGATCCCAAATCGCATGGGCGATCGGACGTGTGGTAAGAGGATTTTTAATCCATTGCTCGAAGTTACCCTGCCACGCTACGTGAAACAGGTTGCCAGATGTCCACAGGAAGATGATTGCCAAATGTCCGAAGTGTGAAGCAAAAATCTTTTGGTAAAGACTTTCTTCAGTAACACCATCGTGACTTTCAAAATCGTTCGCTGTGGCGATCGCATACCAGATCCGACGGGTTGTTGGATCCTGTGCGAGAGCCTGGCTAAACTTAGGAAATTTCGTTGCCATAATTACTTCAATTTCTCCGTTAATATTAGCCAAGTGCACCGTAACGGGCTAGGAAGAATGCCCAAGTTGTGGCAATTCCACCTAATAGGTAGTGAGCTAGACCCACAGCACGACCTTGAGTGATGCTCAAAGCGCGAGGAGAGATAGCTGGAGCAACGTTGAGCTTGTTGTGTGCCCAAACGATTGACTCAATGAGTTCTTGCCAGTAACCACGGCCACTGAACAGGAACATAAGGCTGAAAGCCCAGATGAAGTGAGCACCCAAGAAGATCAAGCCATAAGCCGACAAAGCCGAACCGTAGGATTGAATAACGTTGGAAGCTTGTGCCCACAAGAAGTCACGTAACCAACCGTTGATGGTCAATGCACTCTGTGCAAAGTTGCCACCAGCCATATTGGTAATAGTGCCGCTTGCGTCAACAGTACCGAAAATATCAGACTGCATTTTCCAAGAGAAGTGGAAGATTACAACTGAGATACAGTTATACATCCAGAAAAGACCCAAGAAAACGTGATCCCATGCCGAAACTTGACATGTGCCGCCACGACCAGGACCGTCGCAAGGGAAGCGGAAACCGAGTTCAGCTTTGTCAGGAACTAAGCGAGAGCTGCGGGCATAAAGCACGCCTTTCAGCAAGATAAGAACAGTAACGTGAATGGTAAACGCATGGATGTGATGAACCAAGAAGTCAGCCGTACCAAGAGCCATGTGTGCCATTGCAACTTTGCCACCGACAACAAGAGTTTCGCCACCGAAGATGGGGCTAACGCCAGAAGTTGCGTAAGGAGCAGTTGAACCAGCAGCAGCAGCATGGATACCTTGAACCCAATTAGCGAAGACGGGCTTCAACTGAATTGCGGTGTCGGAGAACATATCTTGAGGACGACCCAATGCACGCATGGTGTCGTTGTGGATGTAAAGACCAAAGCTGTGGAAGCCAAGGAAAATACATACCCAGTTGAGGTGAGAGATGATGGCATCGCGTTGGCGCAACATGCGATCAAGCAAGTTGTTTACATTCTTAGCAGGATCGTAGTCACGAACCATGAAAATGCCAGCGTGAGCAGCAGCACCGCAGATACAGAAGCCGCCGATCCACATGTGATGTGTGAAAAGAGAAACTTGAGTAGCGTAGCTGGTAGCAATATAAGGATAAGCAGGCATCGCGTACATATGCTGAGCGACGATGATGCTTAGTGAACCCAACATAGCCAAGTTAACAGCTAGTTGTGCGTGCCAAGAAGAGGTCAAAATTTCATATAGACCCTTGTGACCTTCACCTGTTAGAGGACCCTTGTGAGCTTCAAGAATTTGCTTCATGCTGTGACCGATACCAAAGTTGGTGCGGTACATATGTCCAGCAATGATGAAAAGTGTCGCGATCGCAAGGTGATGGTGAGCTTGGTCAGTAAGCCACAAAGAACCAGTTTGAGGATTCAAACCACCCTTGAAGGTCAAGAAATCTGCATAAGCACCCCAGTTCAAAGTGAAGAAAGGTGTTAATCCCTGAGCAAAGCTAGGGAAGATTTTTGCCATCAGTTCTGGATGGAAAATAAACTCATGAGGTAGAGGGATTTGATCCGCAGGTACGCCCTTATCAAGGTAGTAGTTGATAGGAATCGATACATGGATCTGATGTCCAGCCCAAGAGAGTGAACCCAAACCAAGTAAACCAGCCAAGTGATGGTTCATCATCGATTCAGCGTTCTTAAACCATTCGAGCTTAGGAGCTGCCTTGTGGTAGTGAAACCAACCAGCGAAGAACATTAAACCAGCCATCACCAAACCGCCAATTGCGGTGCAGAGGAGTTGATACTCCGTGGTGATACCAGATGCTCTCCAAAGGTGGAACAAACCAGAAGTGATTTGAATACCTTGGAAACCGCCACCAACATCGCCGTTCAAGATATCTTGACCGACAACATTCCAGACCACTTGGGCACTGGGCTTGATGTTGACTGGATCGGCAAGCCAACCAGTGTAGTTAGAGAACTTTGCTCCGTGGTAATACATACCACTGAGCCAGATAAAGATAATACCTAGGTGCCCAAAGTGAGCGGAGAAGATCTTACGGGCAGTATCTTCTTCGGTTGTGAAACTGTCAAAGTCATGCACATTGGCATGAAGATCCCAAATCCATGTGGTGGTTTTTGGTCCCTTCTTAAGGGTGCGATCAAAGTGACCAGGTTGTCCCCACTTCTCGAAAGAAGTAGGTACTACGTCACGATCAACCGATACCTTTACCTCTGTGTCTGGCTTTTGAGGAGTCATTGTCATGTAAATTTTCCTCTCTCAGACTGTTAAGACAAAGTAGATTAAACGATTTCGGCTAGTTCTCTCATAGGGCTGAATCTATGAATGAGATAAGGACTGCTTTAACAAGAGAAGCTGAGCCACGATGTTGTAATTATAGATTTACGTTTGTGTCGCTCTAGAGTCTTTGTAACAATTGTTTAGAATGTCTCTATTTTGCTCAATCCTTTGCGCTGCAATAAATTGAGATGTGCAGTTTTGCTTTGTAAAGTAAATAGTCTTCACACTTTTCTTAACAAAACTTTATTGAACGCTCAAATTTTATAGCTGTAGTCACCTTAGTTACTCCCTTCCCAGTTAAAGATTAGACGTTGCGGCG
>JANNDZ010000312.1:0-9267 GCA_031378395.1 Pseudanabaena sp. OTE_75_metabat_487_sub | reverse complement strand
GCTCACTACCTTTAAGTTGTTTTGCTGTTTCTTGAAATAGTGTCTTGAGCGTGTCTGTAAGTTTTATCACTTTATGCCAAATATATTAAATATCCCATAAAGTGCTTTTGGATTTATTTATTTCTTGCAAGTCCCTTATTCATCGTGATATTAAGCCCGAAAATATTATTTTGCTAAATCGCGATCGCCAACCTGTATTAATTGATTTTGGGGCAGTCAAGGCGACTTTGGCAACGGCGATGACAGCCCAAGGCGATGTGACTTGCTCTGTGGTAATTGGTACGCCCAAATTTATGCCATCGGAACAGGCGATCGGGCGGGTGGGATTTGCCAGTGATTTATATAGCTTGGGTTTGACTGCGATTTATTTGTTAACAGGAAAATTAAGTTCGGAATTAGATACCGATCCGCAGACAGGCGAACTTTCATGGCAGCGCTATGCAGGGAATTTTAATCCTGCTTTTGTGGCGGTTTTAGATAAGGCGATAAGGCTAAACTTTCGCGATCGCTATGCCACTGCCAATGAGATGCTGGCGGCTCTGCGATCTGTTTTTGATGAGTCAACCACGATTATTACCATGCCACAGCAAAATTCATCCAGTGAAGGTGCTGAAAGAAAGGCGATCGCCTTGGAATCGACGGAAGGACAGGTGGCGATCGATTCGCGGTTTTATATCGCATCGGGTTATGAGCCACGGTGTTATGAAGAAATTAAGAAAGCGGGATCTCTGTTGCGGATCAAGTCGCCACATCGGATGGGCAAGTCTTCGTTAATGGCGCGAATTATCAATCATGCTGAGTTTTTGGGCTATCGCACGGCGGTTTTAAATCTGGAGCAAACCAATCAGAAAATCTTTGTCGATCCTGAAAAATTCATGCAGTGGTTTTGTGCCTCGGTTGGGAAAGCTTTAGGCGTGCGCGTTAAAACAGAAGAATATTGGGATGATATTTTTGGCGCGAATGATAACTGTACGGACTATTTCGAGAAATATTTATTAGAGGGCAATGAACAACCGCTAGCGATCTCGATCGATAACTTTGATCGTGTGTTTAGCTATCCCGAAATCGAGACAGATTTTTGTGGTTTGTTGCGCGGATGGTATGAGCGATCGCGTAGTCATCCGCTATGGGGCAAGCTGCGCCTGATTATCGTGCATTCTCAAGAGCCTTACGCCCAAAGAGACATTAATCAATCACCGTTTAATGTCGGCTTTCCTGTAGAACTAAGTGAATTTACAAGGGAGCAAGTGCGGGAACTGGTTAAGCTTCATAAGCTGATTTGGTCAGATGATGAGCTTGATCAGTTTATGGAATTGATTGGCGGACATCCTTATTTAGTGCGATCGGCTCTCTATCGGATTGCTTCGCGAGATATTACTTTGGCAGAGTTTTTGCGAACTGCTCCCACTGAAGCAGGGATCTACAGCAGTTATTTAATGGGACATCTCAAAACTCTGGAGGACTATCCTGAACTCGGTGAGGCGATGCAAAAGGTGGTGGCGGTAGATGAGCCAGTGCGTTTGCGATCAGAGATCAGTTTTAAGCTCGATAGCCAAGGCTTGGTATCAAGAGTCGATAATAATGTCACGCCGCGCTGTTTGCTGTATAAGTTGTATTTTCGCGATCGCTTGGGAGGTAGTTAGATGTCTAGCAATTTTCAATATCAAGTTGGTGGTAGTTTGCCGATTGACAATACAGCCTATGTGGAGCGCCAAGGCGATCGCGAATTATGCGATCGCTTGAAAGCTGGTGAATATTGCTTTGTGTTTAACTCGCGACAAATGGGCAAGTCAAGTTTGCGGGTACGCACGATGAAAAAGTTACAGCAGGAGGGTTTTGCCTGTGCGGTGATCGATCCGCAAACGCGGGGGACGACTTTACGAGAGGATCAATGGTATGCAGGGACGATCAAGCGGTTGATTGGGGATTTGCATTTAGAACAAGCGATCGACTTTCCGAAATGGTGGAAAGAGCTTGATGCTCAATCGATTTCGGTAGTGGAACGTTTTGATTATTTCATTGAGCAAACTTTACTGCCGAATATTCCGCAAAAGATCGCGATTTTTATTGAAGAAGTTGATAACCTGCTCAGTCTCAAATTTGATACGGATGGATTTTTTATTCTGATTCGCTCGTTGTATGAGCGTCGTGCGGAGAAGCCAGAGTATAAGCGCTTGACCTTTACTTTTTTGGGAGTTGCCACACCTGCGGATTTGATCCGTGGCAAGGAAAGTTCAGCGTTTAATATTGGTCATGCGGTGGAGATGAATGGGTTTACGCTGCAAGAGGCGGAACCTTTGGCGCGAGGTTTAGCAGATCGGGTTAGCGATCCAGTGGCGGTTTTGGCAGCAATTTTGGATTGGACGGGTGGGCAACCTTTTCTGACGCAAAAGCTCTTGACGCTTATTGCGGCGGCGGATGATTTGGGGCGATCGCCTGATGAGCTTGTAAGTGCGATCGCAACTGAGAAGGTGATTGAGAATTGGGAAGCTCAGGATATTCCCGCGCATTTGAAGACGATTAGAGACAGGATTTTGCAGAGTGATGAGAGGGGAAGGGGGCGATTATTGGGTTTGTATCAGCAGGTTTTGGATGGAGATGGCATTGCGGCGGATGAGAGTTATGACCAGATGCAGTTGCGGTTAACTGGGTTGGTGGTAAAGCGGGATGGGCGGTTGATTGTTTACAATCAGATTTATGGGGCGGTGTTTAATCAAGCATGGGTAAGTCGGGCGTTGAGGGATTTGCGTCCAAGTTTTTATGGTTCGGCTTTTCAGGCATGGCAGGAGAGTGATGAGCAGAAGGAGTCTTTTTTGTTGCGGGGTCAGGCGTTGGTGGATGCGGAGGCTTGGGCGAAGGGGAAAAGATTGAGTGATGAGGATGAGCAGTTTTTGCGCGATAGTCGAGAGGTGGAGAAACAAGAAAGCTATCTCAAGCTAGAGGCGGAACAACAGGCGAGGGAGATTGCGGAGCAGGAACGGTTAATTGCGGTTAGGCAACAGGAAATAGCTGAGGAAGAGGCAAGGATTTTAGGCGATGCTAAACAAAAGGCAGATCGCAGAGTGAAGGTTGGTTCTGTGATTTTGGGGATAACGTTGTTATTGGCAACGGGTGCGGGTTTATGGGCGGCTAGAACCGTTAATGAGTCAAACCAAAGGATTGCGAAAACGGAACAGGATGCGAAATTAGTCATCGATAAGGCAAAAGATATTGAAGGCAATGCCTATGAGGTACAGAAGAAAGCGGCGATCGATAAACAAAAATCTGAGGATAGTGCTAAAACTGCGTTAGAAAAGAAAAAGGAGGCTGATCAAAAGGTTGAGGAGGCACAAAAAAATCTAGCTGCGGCGAAGGCTGAGTTAGACAATGTGGTTCAGGCTTTGGAAGCACAGGTGGCGGTGGCTGAAGCTAAGATTGCGGATGCTGAGATAAAGGTTCGGGAGGCTATGGCTCAACAGACTGTAGCAAATCAAAATGTGAAAGTAGCAAATGATGATATTAAATTAGCAGATGTGAGGTTAAAGACTTTTGAAGCTAAGGCGGATTTTCAGGATGAGCGAGCATTGGATGCTTTGCTCAAGGCGGTCAGCGCAGGACAGAAACTCAAGGAATTAGATCCTGCGATCTGGAATAGAGACAAGACAAATACACAAATGCTAGTGACGGCTAGTTTGTTAAGATTTGTCTATGGAGTCAAAGAAAAAAATCGCTTTGATCATGGCGCTTTTATCTATAGCGTCGCTTTTAGTCCCGATGGCAAGACTATCGCCTCCGCTAGTGGGGACAGCACCGTCAAATTGTGGTCTTTAGATGGTAAAGAATTCCAAACTTTCAAAGGTCATAATAGTCTTGTCTATAGCGTTGCTTTTAGTCCCGATGGTAAGACCATAGCCTCTGCTAGTGAGGATAGAACCATCAAATTGTGGTCTTTAGATGGTGAAGAACTCCAAACTTTTAAAGGTCATAATAGTCTTGTCTATAGCGTTGCCTTTAGTCCCGATGGCAAGACCATAGCCTCCGCTAGTGGGGACAGCACCGTCAAATTGTGGTCTTTAGATGGTAAAGAACTCCAAACTTTCAAAGGTCATAGTAATCTTGTCTCTAGTATCACCTTTAGTCCCGATGGCAAGACCATAGCCTCCGCTAGTTTGGACAACACCGTCAAATTGTGGTCTTTAGATGGTAAGGAACTTCAAACTCTCAAAGGGCATGGTGCTTTTGTCTCTAGCATCGCCTTTAGTCCCGATGGTAAGACTATAGCCTCCGCTAGTTGGGATAGAACTATCAAATTGTGGTCTTTAGATAGTAAAGAACTCCAAACTCTCAAAGGGCATGATGATTATGTCAGAAGCGTCGCCTTTAGTCCCGATGGCAAGACCATAGCTTCCGCTAGTGACGACAGCACCGTCAAATTGTGGTCTTTAGATGGTAAAGAACTCCAAACTCTCAAAGGACATAGTACTTCTGTCAGGAGCGTCGCCTTTAGTCCCGATGGCAAGACTATCGCCTCCGCTAGTTTAGATAACTCTGTTAAATTGTGGTCTTTAGATGGTAAAGAACTTCAAACTCTCAAAGGACATAATGGTTATGTCTTTAGCGTCGCCTTTAGTCCCGATGGCAAGACCATTGTCTCTGCTAGTGGGGACAGCACCGTCAAATTGTGGTCTTTAGATGGTAAAGAATTCCAAACTCTCAAAGGACATGGTGCTTTTGTCAGAAGCGTCGCCTTTAGTCCCGATGGCAAGACCATAGCTTCCGCTAGTGACGACAGCACCGTCAAATTGTGGTCTTTAGATGGTAAAGAATTCCAAACTCTTAAAGGGCATGGTGCTGATGTCAGGAGCGTCGCCTTTAGTCCTGATGGCAAGACTATCGCCTCCGCTAGTGCGGACAGAACTGTTAAATTATGGTCTTTAGATGGAGAAGAACTCCAAACTCTCAAAGGGCATAGTAATCTTGTCTCTAGCGTCGCCTTTAGTCCCGACGGTAAGACCATAGCCTCCGCTAGTTGGGATAGAACTGTCAAATTGTGGTCTTTAGATGGCAAAGAGATCCAAACTCTTAAAGGGCACGGTGATTCTGTCTATAGCGTTGCCTTTAGTCCCGATGGCAAGATGATCGCTTCCGCTGGTTGGGACAGAACTGTCAAATTATGGAATCTAGATTTTGACAACCTGATGGCGAAGGGATGTGGCTGGTTGCGCGATTACTTGACTAACAACCCCAATGCAACTGATGAGGAGAGAGCAGCCTGTGGCATTGCTCCAAGGAAAAAGTAAAAAGGTAAAAGGAAAAAAGGGACAATACAGAGCGAGACTTTTGAATGTTTTAATTAAATCTGCTTAAGAAATCATTCGCAGTAACTATTTCAATATTTCTAAACGGATTTAAAACTAATAAATCCTGATCCCCAGAAATAATAAAATCAGCATCACCACTAACAGCCAACTCTAAAAATTTATTGTCTTTAGGATCTCGACAAATATCGATAGATTCTTTAATCACAACTAACTCAGCACTCTCGATCAACTTAACAATAAATTCTTGCTTCTCTTCTACAGTAAAATATTTAATAAATTTTTTGCGATTTAAAACCTGATTAAGTTCAAATAACGTTGCTTCCGAATATAAAATCACTCCCATCGCTTCTACTTTTTTAATCACCCAAAAAGTAGAAGAATTTTTGACAAGCAAAGCACTGACAAAAATATTGTTATCTAAAACAAAACGTCTATTCATCATCGTCTTCGAGGATTGACTGTAATATTTCTGGAGTTAAACCCCTTTTCTCTGCTTTATCAGCAATCTCTTCCATCACCTCAATAAGAGTTTTTCTAGCCAAATCAGGCTGAAAAAACAACTTAATCATCACGCCTAATTTTTGTTGCTTATTAAATTCCGCTTCTCGATAAGCCTGAGCCACTTCATTATCAACATTAATAGTAATTGCTTCCATCACAAACTCCTAAACTTGAAATAAAATACAATTGCCTTCATTATACTCATTATTCTAAAACCAGAACAAATTATCAGGAGTGACTCATGGCAACCTTAACCATTCGCCTACCAGATGACAAACACATCAGGCTAAAAAAACTTGCAGAAAGTCAAGGCTTGAGCGTCAATAAACTCATTGAAGAACTCTCCACGATCGCACTTGTCGAATTTGATACCCATACTAGATTTAAGCTACTAGCTGCCCAAGGTAACCCAGAAAAAGGTTTAAGACTACTTGATAAATTGGATTTCCAGACTGGATAAACTAGCATAATCAAATAGAATGAGTGCGATCGCCTATTAGACAAACTCTCTTGTAGAGAACATTGGAGACAATTTTTTATGACAGAAAATTTGAATGGTAAAGTTGCGCTAGTAACGGGAGCATCGCGAGGAATTGGAAAAGGGATCGCCATTGGGTTGGGTGAAGCTGGAGCGCTAGTTTACATTACTGGGCGCAGTCTAAATAGCAATAATCCATCAGCTACTCTGTCAGGAGATTTATTAGATACCAAATATGCAGTAGAAAAAGCAGGAGGAACTTGTATCGCAGTTTCCACCGATCACAGCGATGATGAACAGATTAGAACTCTATTTGAGCAAATTAATAGAGAGCAAAATGGACAATTAGATATCTTGGTAAATAATGCCTATGGTGGAGTGCGATCGCTTATCGAAGCAAAAGGTCGTCCCTTTTGGGAAACAGATGTCAGTCTCTGGGATGCTTGTAATGCAGTCGGACTGAGAAGTCACTATGTGGCAAGCCATTTTGCCGCGAAGATGATGACCCAACGAAAACAAGGCACAATCATTACGATATCTTCTTGGGGTGGATTAGCCCCAATCTTTGGTGTCGCCTATGGAACTGGTAAGTCTGGCTGCGATCGCCTTGCGGGAGATATGGCAGTTGAACTGAAGCCTTTTAATATTGCTTCGATTTCTCTTTGGCCGGGCATTGTCGGCACTGAACAATTTCATCAGTTGGCTGATGAAAACATTACAGGTACTGATCTAAATCTTGGTGTTGCCGCGATCGCAGATAAATTTAACTGGGAAACCCCTTTGTTTGTCGGCAGAGTAATTGCAGCGATGTGTAAAGACGCAGATCTAATGCGGAGAACTGGCAAAGTTCAGATTGTTGCCGAACTCGCTAATCATTACGGAGTAGTTGATGAAAATGAATATCGTCCTGCTTCTTTACGTTCCCTCAGATTTTTATTGCCTCAAGGTATACCCAATCTCAAGTCCAAAGCAAAGTTCATCCCAGATCTTCGCGTTCCTTGGTGGGTAATTCTTCTAGCTGTTCTGAAGTCTCCGAAAATTTGAAGACAATTACGAATTATCAATTACGAATTACGGGGCATCGACAAAAAACAAAAAGAGAGTTGCGCCGCAACTCTCTTTTTGTTTTTTGTCATCATTTGCGCAATTGTTTCATTTGATCGATTTCAGCTTGTTGAGAACTGAGAATTTCTTGAGCCATTTTTTGGATTTCAGGGCGTTTGGACTTAGCGATCGCATCTTTTGCCATCACTAAAGCACCTTCATGATGGGGAATCATCGCATCTAGAAACCGTAAATCAAATTTATCATCAGCTTTTCCCAAGTCCACACTCATCATCATATTGCGACGAAATTCGGGAGTCATTTCCATCATGTGATTAGACTCAGCGTGCCACATCATCAACTTCTCACCTGCTTTGGGATACCATGCTTTGCGCCATTCTCCCATCTGCGCGATTTCCTTCTGTTGAGCTTGAATGATTTCCTGTGCTAGCTTCTTTAATTCAGGACGCTGAGAATTTTTTAAGACATCCTCAGCCATCGCGATTGCGCCTTGATGATGTGGTGTCATGCCATCGATAAAGCGCAAGTCATAATCAGCATCAGCAATACCTAAATCCATTGAACTATGGGACATGCTATGGGACATCATGCCATTAGAATTCTGCATTGGCGATGGATTTTCTGCTACTTTTGTAGGCTGAGCCGTTGGAGTAGAGACAGGCACTGATGCAGAATTATTCGCTGTGCAAGCTGTCAATCCGCTACTTGCAGCCGCAGTGACAATTAGTATCAGTGAAGCAATTCGATGTTTTGCAATATGGAACAACATGTTTGAGACTCAGGTGATAAGACAAGAAAATGATTTGACAATACCAAGTTTCAAAATGACAACGCCTTTTTGAAAATTAGTATAAGCAGAGGCTTACAGCAACCAATGCTGTATCTGGCTATTTATACCAATTTTGATGCCACTGACGCATCTGCTCAATTTCGGTGCTCTGAGCTTTAACGATCGCATAAGATAGCGTTCTCATTTCAGTGCGATCGCTATCAATGATCATACTGGACATCATCAGCGCCATTTTGTGATGGGGAATCATCTCTTCGATAAAGGCTTTGTCAAAATCAGGAGCATTTTTGAGGGCTTTAAGATCAACTGCCATCATGTTCTGCATTCCCATTGGCTTCTTAGTTACCGTTGGCTTTTTCATTCCCATCATGCCACTGTGATCCATGTTGCCATGATTCATGGTTATCGTAGTTGGAACTTCTGTGCCATACCATTGCTTATACCAAGATTTCATTTGCGCAATTTCGCGAGTTTGATCGCTCTTGATTGATTCCGCAAGTTTTTTTATCTCAGGACGTTTAGACAGCTTGAGAGCAAGCTCTGCCATTTGCACAGCGCCTTCATGGTGAGGAAGCATCATTTCGATGAAATGGCGATCGGTTTTCTCTCCTGCCATCATGCCATGCATCATCATGCCCTGCTGCGGCATCATCTGACTAATAACAAGACGTGACGTTTGTTCTGCTTGAACAACATTAGTAGCAGCGATCGCAGCGGCAGTACTACCGACCAAAATGCCAACAATACCTAAGAGCAAAGCTTTATATTTTGGAGGGCTGGTCTGGTTCTCTCTAGCTGAGTTGTGAGCATCTTTAGAGTTCATAGATTTTCCCTAACGTTCTATTTCTATTTTACTTCAAGAAAATGAAATCAGGATGAAATTTACTCTTCCGACAGGACACTTAATTGCATCTGATGAGTTCAGCTATTAACGATTGCTTTATTCCATTGCTGAACTTTCTGCCCAATAGTAATGCAAAGCCGACAATCATTTTTAGCGATCGCATAGAAGTCACAACCCATAGTAATTGCGATCGCCTTCGAGTAATTTTCCTATCATCAAGTCTTTATCAACAATATAGGAAAAAAGAGTTAGCTAGTACAAACCTAAACCCCATCAATGAGTTGCGGCG
>JANNDZ010000310.1:0-4320 GCA_031378395.1 Pseudanabaena sp. OTE_75_metabat_487_sub | reverse complement strand
GTATTGTGATTTGTATTGTCACAAATTTCTCATTGCTTTCTATGATTGATGTATTCATTTATTAATCTTTCTGCTTTGTTTTGATTGTATCCTGTATACTTATCACTATTCTTTCGTTACATCAAATTCTAGTCACACCCTTCATTGACCAAGTTCAAAACAGTTTGCTGATAAACTTTATGAAAACTAACAAATGTCTGCTGTTGCAGCTGATTCACCCCTTCAACATATAAACTCATCTGTCTTTTAACCTCTGACAGCTCTTCTCCTACAAGGTAAAGATGATAACAATAAATATGGCTTGATAATGCCGCAAATTCTAAGTCGCCACTCTCTAAACCAGCTTTATAAGCTTCTAATAAAGAATTTAGAGTATTACGCAGTGGTTCTTTCCAATGTCTAATGCTGGCATTTACTGGCAGCAAGACACTAGCTTTGAATCTTTTAGCCTTCAGATGGTTAAGCAACGCTAAAGACAATTGACCAAACTGATAGCCCAATTCAATCTCACCAGCGCCGCAAAGCAGCACACCATAATCTGCATAGGCAAGCGTAGAGTCAGGCGTATTGCCATATTGAATCGATAGATTAACTGCCTTTGCAACTAACAGTGCAAATACATTAGGGTTAGATAAGTAGGCAGATGAAGACATACTAGAGTAAATTCGCATAGTGGCGAGAAGTTTGTCATCTGTCATCATCTGAAGATTCAAGAGGCTCTCTGCTGAGCGGTCTGCCAAGTTATTGGAGATTACAGCTATTTCAGATTGAATTTCTGCCGAACTGACAGTTTCAGGAAAACTAATTCCTAAAGATCGTAAGACCTGTAGACCCGAACTCACAGCTTCTAACAACCTATTTTGAGCTTGATAAAGCTGAATTTGAATTTGGAATGGCTTCACCAGATCTAACAAGTCTTTCGCATTACTCAAGATAATCTTGAGCCAGTTTTCTGATTTTTTAAAATCACCACTTAGAAATGCGATTTCTGCGATTAATTCGTGCAACGACAATGTCAAGTCATATTGACTCAGCCAGCTATCTGCTGCCAGAAAATCTATGCCAATCCGAAGATATTGAGCTGCATCCTTATATGCAGTACTCGACTTTGCTTTTTTTGCTGCACGCCAGTTTAGCCGAGCCATGTAGTCCCGTTCTTCGGGTTGTATAATTAATAAGCCTCCTCGATTGAGATGATTAACAATATCTAAAAACTTCTCGTCTTGATTCTTTTGAGACAAATTATCTAACAGCAAGCGACCAATTTTTAAATGTGTTTTCTGCTTCTGATCTTCTGGAATCAGAGAATAAGCAGCCTGTTGAACGCGATCATGTAGAAATTTATAATTAGCATTCGCTTCTGGTTGGACAATAGAATTTATTTCATATAGCGTGAAAAACTTATAAGCTTCCGTCGTTGGAATAATTAAACCATCTTGTAATGCACGCCATAGCGCTTTTGCAGTATCTTGTGGAGATTTTTGGGAGGCGATCGCTAGCGTCAGCAAATCGAACTGTGCACCAATACAAGCGGCTACTTTGAGGACATCTTGAGTTTCTACAGCTAGCTTCCGCAATTGCCTCGCCATAAACTCCACTACATCATCACTAAAAGCAAATGCAATTTGAGCAAAATCCCACTGCCAATATCGTTCATCCCAGTTAAAGGTAATCAAACCATCTTCATACAAAGACTTGAGAAACTGAGTCACAAAGAAAGGGTTCCCTTCAGTTTTTTGAAAGACCAATTCGGTCAACATTTGAACATGGAGATGATCACAAATCAAGGTGTCTGCCACCAACTGATTTAGGTCTACTTCACTCAAAGGTGATAAGTGAATAGTGTTTACTGTTGCCCCAGCTTTAACAATCTCATTCATAGTCAGCATCAACGGATGCGCAGGAGAGACTTCATTATCTCGATATGCACCCAACACCATTAGATGTCCTGAGTCTTGCATTAACAGTTGCAATAACTTTAAGGAAGCAAGATCTGCCCACTGCAAATCATCGAGAAATAATACTAATGGATGTTCGGCAAGGGTAAATACTTGGACAAATTGCTGCATTAATAGATTAAATCGGTTTTGGGTGGCATTCCCTGATAGCTCTACCGTAGGTGGTTGATTGCCGATAATTTGTTCCAATCCAGGGATCACTTCAATCAAAATTTGACCGTTTTCACCGATCTCTTCAAGAATGTGATCTTTCCATGTCTGTAACTTTACATCTGACTCTGCTAGAATCTGTTCCATTAAGTCGCCGAATGCTTGTACAAATGCAGAAAAAGGAATGTTTCTCTGAAACTGATCGTATTTTCCTTTAATAAAATAGCCACGCTGTTTGACAATCGGTTTATGTATTTCATTGACTACAGCAGTTTTGCCGATACCTGAAAAACCTTCCACTAAGATCATTTCGACGCTGCCATTGCTAACTCGGTCAAAAGCATCTAGCAAGGTTTGCACTTCAACATCTCGACCGTAGAGCTTTTGGGGAATGGTGAAGCGATTGCTAAGCTCTCTCTTGCCAATGGCAAAGGGTTCAATGATTCCTATGGCATTGAGTTGATTTAGGCAGATTTCGAGGTCGTACTTTAATCCCAATGCACTCTGATAGCGATCCTCAGCATTCTTTGCCATCAGCTTGGCGACGATTTGAGCGATCGCATCAGGGATCTCTGGTTTAAATTCGCTAACTGATGGTGCTGGCTTGGCAAGATGAAAATGAACTATTTCTAAGGGATCGTCTGACTGAAATGGCAATTTTCCTGTCAATAGCTCAAATAAAGTCACGCCTAGGGCGTAAAAGTCACTGCGATAGTCAATCCCCCGATTCATCCGTCCAGTCTGTTCGGGAGACATGTATGCGAGGGTTCCTTCTAAAATATTTGCACTAATTAGCGTCTGCGTCTCGTGGGGTAGTAATGTCGCTAAACCAAAATCAGTTACTTTAATCTGCTTATCAATGGGATGAATCAGGATATTACTAAGTTTGATATCTTTGTGGATCACGCGCTGGTGATAGAATTCATCGAGAATCGTCGCAAGTTGCAGAGCGATCGCTAAAACCTCGGACAGATTGAGAGGATTAGCTAAAATGTAATCGGAGAGAGTGATATATCCCTCATCAGGCATTACTAAGACATAGCCATTGCCATAGTTTTCTAAGGAAATAGGTTTGACTATTCCTTGGGAGTTGAGATTTTTGGCGATCGCATAGTGGTTACGTAGCCGCAGCAGATCTTGAGCGGTAGGGAGATTGCTTCTCAATACTTTCAACATGACAGGCTGACTGTCTGCTATGCGTATGCCTCGATAGACAATTGTTCTGCTACCATCATAAATCTGCTGCTCTATTTGATAGCCTTGAATTAGGGGAAAGCGATCGCTACTAGACATAATTGATTTAAGTATCCTAAATCTGCCTTCTTGTACATATTACAACCAGAGTTTTGCAGAGAGTCTAAACCTAATTACAGCAATTCTCAAAATGGCTAGGATATTTTGAGAATTAAAAAAGGAGAGATAGGAAAAAGCCTTATCTCTCCTTTTTTAATTCAAATCGGACTTACAGTCTATATTAGGCTTCATGGGATACAATAAATTTGTTAAAAGGCTTGCAACGCAAGCCTTTTAACAAATTTATTAGGTTTAACGCCAACGCAAGCCGCTATAAGTAACCATACACAAACATAAAAACCAAAGCCAAAATCTGTACGGGTTTTGGCTTTGGTTTTTATATTTAATTTTGAGTAAGTCCTAACAAATATAGAAAATAGCTACGATTTTCTATATTTGTATTAAAACTGTTGCTGAAAAATTCCTGGAGAATTTACCCGAAAAGGTTCAGCACCTAAAGACTTAGGATCAATGCGCCAACGCTCCTCTATGGTGCTGTACTCAGCGATCTTCTGATCACGGCGATTGTGTAACAACACATTAAAGTTTTGCTTTTGAGCTTCAGTGCCTAGCTTAAATAAAAAGCTAAATCTCTGCAAATAATCAGAAGCTGTCCATCTAGTTGTATTAATCGTGACGATCGCTTGTTTCAATTCTGCATCGATCTCAATCTTTTCTACCCAACCTTCCTGCAATCGCTGAGTTTTCCACCAGAGACTTGGCTCGACTGGTGCTTGGGGGATGCTGATTTTCTCCTCGGCAACAGCCTGCTTAGCGATCGCTATAGTCGCGATCGCACTAATACTTAGCGCCAATAAAACGTGATTAATAATTCGCTTATCAGCCATCCTAAACCTCGTAATCTATTTTTCAGGAATTCATCAATTATATCGCTATACCCAAAAATGGGTTGCGGCGC
>JANNDZ010000306.1:0-10873 GCA_031378395.1 Pseudanabaena sp. OTE_75_metabat_487_sub | reverse complement strand
TTTTGTTTTTTATATATTTAAAAGTTATTGCATGTTTCCACTATTGCTGTAATATAGTTAAGCACTAAAAAGCTAATTGCGGTCATGGTGGAATGGTAGACACGCCATCTTGAGGTGGTGGTGGCGAAAGCTGTGAGAGTTCGAGTCTCTCTGACCGCATACTAAAAATAAAAAAGCAGCACGTAGCGCTGCTTTTTTATTTATCGATAATATTGTAGTAGCCTTGAATTCTAGTTTACAATCTGCGCCAAAACTCATGTCTCGTCAAGTCAATTGTCAAGAAGAATGCACCAATGGCTGTGTCCTCGGTGATCAATGTCCCAACTTAGAATATCTCGCTAAAGCTCGCAAACTTTTAGCCGAGACATCAATCGATAAGCTGATCGAAATTTCTGATTCCCGTTTTCTGCCTCCAGACGCTCCCACTGACAAATAAAAAAGGAAAGGTTTTAAGTAGGTAAGGATGGACGGCGCGAAGCGCTGCCCATCCTTACCTACTCAGCAACTCAAATAAAAAAAGCCTCGCTTAGCGAGGCTTTTTTTATTTGAGTTGCTCTTTGGCAAGTTTCCAGAGATTGTCTAGCTCCACGGCAGTGAAGCTATCGATAGGGCGATCGCTCAATGTCTCAATTACCTCAAGGCGCTGAATAAATTTTTGGTTGGTTGATTGCAAAGCCACCGATGGATCGAGATCGTACCAACGCGCCACATTAATGAGAGTGAATAGCAAATCTCCTAACTCCGCCTGTTGATTTTCCTTGGATTCATGCTCTAGAGCATGACGCAGTTCATCCAACTCTTCATGAAATTTCGCCCAGACACCATCAGCATTTTCCCACTCAAAACCATTCGCCGCTGCTTTTTGAGATATTTTCATACCAGCAGTTAAGGGCGGCAGCGATCGCGCATAGCGCTTGAGTTTGTAACTAAGTCTTTGGGTTGTCGCTAGGTCTTCACCCTTTTCCTCAGCCTTAATCCTCTCCCAATTTTGATGGATCTCATCCATATTTTCAGTCTTAACATCACCAAATACATGGGGATGCCTGCGAATCAGCTTTTGAGCGATCCCTTCGGCAACTTCCGCGATCGCAAATTGATTGGTTTCACTAGCTATTTGCGACTGCAAAACCACTTGCATTAGCAGATCACCCAACTCTTCAGCGATCGCCTTACTATCACCACTTTGGATTGCATCTACTACCTCATAAGCTTCCTCAATCACATAAGGGATCAAACTTTCGGGTGTTTGCTTTAAATCCCAAGGACATCCACCATCAGGCGATCGTAACTTCGCCACCACATCGATTAAATGCTGGAGCGCGATCAAATTAGCCGAAAAATTACCAGTTGGATTAAAAGTCATAATATTTGTTTAATGTTAAGAAAAGTAACGAAATGCTATAATACTTTGTATAAAAAAATATTGCTTTTTAACACACTATATACAGCATCAAACTTGCCGATGGAGATCCGCCCCATGAGTAATACTGCTAGTCCTGATCCCGAAATGCTCAGACAACTTCTTGAGCCATTACTAGAAGATTTCACCTATTGGTTTAATCGCTCTCAGAAATTACTCTCCAATGAACGCCTAGATTTCTTACAAGAATCAGATCAGCAAAATTTGCTAGAACGAGTTGAAAACGCTCTTAAAGAAGTTGCAGCGGCGAGTGCTCTGTTTCGAGTGACAGGACACCAAGTTGGCGTTGACATGATGACAATGAGACCTTGGCATGAACTACTTATGGAATGTCAAGCCGTAGGGATGCGCTACTATCGTAATCAAGTAATTTAAAACTTTAATTTTGATTTTAGCTGCTGATTTTTTCACTTAAACCTTAGTTCACTTAATTTACATATTTTTTCAGGAAAGTAGACATGGTACAGATCCTTTATATACTCGCTTTTACGATCCTCTCCATCTTCGCAATCAGCAACCTGATTCGTAGCATGATTGCTCTTTCCCAAAATGATTCACGCGGCTATCAAGATAATCGTAGCCGTCGAGTATCTCCTCAATATGCCCATCCTGAATTATGGGATAAAGATGGCAAATATATCGATGAACCATTAATGGTAATTAAATCAATTAATGTTGATGACGCTCGCTCAAGACTTGATGCTTTATACAACTCATCACCTAGCAGTGAAAAATAACAGGATCAGTTAATCAATGCTTTGCGTTGATTGATTAGTTAAGAACTATACTGCCCGATGCGCGGGCAGTATAGTTCTTAACTATTTAACTTTTTTATTGAGGTATGGATGACCCATAGTTTATTAGTTTGTACTACTTGTGCCAGCACTTGGCAAAATGGCAAAAAAGTAGGTACTAGTGGTGGTGAAACATTACTAAAAGAGCTTTCTCAATTACATCAAAGCTGGGAATCGCGATCGCATTTTGAGATTCGCGCAGTTTCCTGTATGAGTGCTTGCAGTCATGCCTGCGTTGTTACTTTTGTTTCTGAAGGTAAATACTCCTACTTATTTGGGGACTTGCCCAGTGATGTAGAAAATATGCCAACGACTACAGCCGCGATCTTGTCCTGCGCAGAAATATATTGCGATCGCGCTGACGGAATGCTGTCATGGAAAGAACGTCCCGAACCACTAAAAAGCGGCGTAATTGCTCGTATACCACCTCTATAGAAAAAAAGAGCGCTTAGCGCTCTTTTTTTGTGATTTTTATCGTGAGCATTGCTGCGAAAAAGCCTTAAAATCAAGTAGCGAAACTAATTCTGGTAATGTAGACAAATCTTTCTACATATTTAAAGACAAGACCCAAATTTGTAACACCTCATGCAAGGCACGCTCAGAGAAATTGACGTACATACAATTATCCACCTCATCGAGTTTGGTCAACGAACTGGAGAGTTACTGATTGAATCGAGCACAGGAAAATTCTGGTTTTTATTTTTTGATAACGGAGAATTGATCTACGCCACTGATACTGATAGTAACTTGACCCGTCTACGTGATTATTTACATGGATTAGGCTTAGACCATGCGCTGGATAATTTATCTAGCTCGAAATTGGGGATTAATGTTTTAGAGTATGGTCAGATTTGGACGCTCCTTGAAGCCAAAATTCTCACACCTGATCAGGCTAAGTCGATTCTCGAAAGCACAATCCGAGAGGTACTTTTTGATATTATTAGTCTCTATCAAGGAACCTTTGTTTTTGAAATTAGCGCTGCACTTACACCAAAGCTAACAAAATTTAAGTTTTCTCAAATTAGTTCAGAATATTCACGACAGCTTCAGACATGGAAGAGATTCTATCCAGTTTTACAGTCAATCGATCAATGCCCAATATTGCTAACTCAAGAATCTCTACCACTCTTAAATACTTGGATTGATGGTAAAACGACAATCCGTCAGCTATCACGATACGCGGGGCAAGATATTAGTCATATCGGTCAGATGATCTATGATGCCATCTGCTTTGGGCAGGTTGCGATTACTCCATTAGCAATGAGCACTCCGCAACAAATAAAGGTAAAATCACCCCGAATCCTATGCATTGATGACAGTGTGACAATTTGTCGAGCTGTTGAATATATTCTGCATAATCATGGCTTCCAAGTTATGGCAGTATCAAGCCCTATTAAAGCTTTAAGCTTGATTTTTCAACATAATCCAGATCTGATTTTGTGTGATATCACTATGCCAGAGATCGATGGATATGAATTATGTGGAATGCTCCGTAAGTCTAGTGCGTTTGCGAAGGTTCCAATTATTATGCTCACTGGAAAGGATGGTTTTATCGATCGCGTCAAGGCTAGGATGGTAGGTGCTACTGAATATCTAACTAAACCATTTGGGGAAAAGGAGCTACTAACAACAGTAGAGAAATATAGCAAACGATAAGGGCACTGGGATTTAAGAGCAAAAGCCAATAAATTTTTTAAAAGTGTTGCAAAGTAACACTTTTAAAAAATTTATTGGCTTTCCCAAAGCGCTCATTTACAAACCGCTACATCCATAAAAGCTTGAGCAGCTATTAGATTAGTTGCAGCAGTTGCATCAACTGCTGGAGAAAACAGAAAACCCTGCCCATAGTCACAGGAAAGAGATCTCAAAACATTAGTGTGAGCATCTTTCTCAATGCCTTCAGCAACTACTTTTAGCTTCAACTGGTTAGATAGGTTAATAATCATTGATGTAATTTCAAGACTATTTGAATTGGTATCAATATCTTTAATAAACGAGCGATCAATCTTTAAGGCTGTAATTGGTAAAGATTGGAGATAAGAGAGAGAAGAATAACCTGTACCAAAATCATCAATTGAAAGTCCAATAGAGCGTTTCCGCAGTTGGGCTAAAACATCGATCGCAGTTTCGACGTTTTCCATTAGGACACTCTCAGTAATCTCTAAATTCAAGCTTTCTCCATTCAAGCCAGCGGAGCTTAGACTGCGATCGATATCTTCCAATAGCTCAGAATTAATTAATTGTAAACTCGATAGATTAACACTAATGCTGTCTGGACAAATATCAGGAAATTGAGTTTTCCACCGCCCCATTTGCGCACAAGCTTCTGACAAGAGCCAACGACCTAATGGGACAATTAATCCTGTTTCTTCGGCTAATGGAATGAACTCTATTGGTGAAATCCATCTCTGATTTGGGGTCAACCAACGTGCCAAAGCTTCAAAGCCTTTAATCTTACCCGTCTGTAATGAAAAAATTGGCTGATAATACACTAAGATTTGCTTGGCTTCTATCGCTTCTTGCAAATCAACTTCAAGGTTCAATCGATGTATAGCCTTCTGTTGCATACTATCATTAAAGAAAATCGTCCGCTCCCGATCATGCCTTGCGTAGTCGAAAGCAGTGTCTGCCGCGCGCAAAAAATCTTCTGGTTGGCTATCTTCTAGGTCGCCAGTTACCACCCCTATATGTGTTTTTGATGATAAGGTAATCTCGTCAAGTTGAACAGGAAGATTGAAAAGCTGATGAAGTTGTTCAATGTAGTTTTCAATGACAGATAAATTTTTAACATCCTGTAGCAAGATTGCAAATTCATTGCTTTCCAATCTTGCCACGACCTTGGATGGAATATCCAAGTTTCCCAATCGATGCGCAATTTCAACTAAGAGGCGATCGCTAAGCGCATGTCCAAACCCAGACTTAATGATGGGATAGCGTTCTACATCTAGCTTTAATATGGCGAAAGAAGTTCCTCTTGTTCGTTTTAGTTCGATGCATTTAGCGATTTTTTGCAGCAGTCCATAGCGATTGCTTAAGCCTGTCAGTTGATCGTAGAAAACTAAGCTATGGAGTCGATCTAGAGTTGATTGCAGCTTTTGCTTTTGTGCTCTTAAATCATGAACAAATGCCAGAGTTTTGTTAATTGTAATTTCTAAATCTTCAAAATCAATGGGTTTCATTAGAAAGTCAAATGCCCCACGATTCATCGCTGTGCGAATGTTCTTCATGTCGCCAAATGCAGAAATAACTACGGCTTTCAGCGGGCATTCAAACTCTGCTAAGTTTGTTAATAAGGTTAATCCATCCATCTTAGGCATCTGGAGATCGGTCAAGATCATGTCAATCGAATTCGATTCCCGTAAAATCTCTAGTGCTTCCACCCCATTTTGAGCAAATTGAAAACTTAGCTCCCCATTCCGAATTCTTTTTCTAAATATTTGCTTAAACAAGCGTTGAATTTCAAACTCATCATCAACGACTAATACTAAACTTGTCCCTTCTTTCATAGTTGAGTTTTGGCGTAGGTATCCTTCATACCAATGTATAAATTATTCTAATTTGGAACTAGGCTCTTGTTTTTTTAAGTATATCTATAAGGTATGGTAACAATTATTTCAGTAAATTGACTAGCATTTGGATTAATCGTTAAAGTGCCTTTATGTTGCTTAACGATTATATCGTGAGTAAGGAAAAGTCCTAGCCCAGTGCCCTCTCCAGGAGGTTTAGTTGTAAAGAAAGGGTCTAAAATCTGACTTTGGATTTCTGGGGCAATACCACAACCATTGTCTCGAATCCTAATCTCGACGCGATCGCCGAGACTGCGCGTCGAGAGGTTGAGCGTAGGATGATAATTTTCTGCATCTTTAGAGAAATCTAGAAGATCCTTTTGGTGACGCATGGCATCACAAGCATTATCAATGAGATTAATGAAAGCCCGGCTCATTGATCCCGTGACTAGATCGACTATATCTAAATTGTCAGTATAGTCAGTTAGAATTGTGATGTTAAAGTTGCTATCTAGCATCTTTTTACTGTGATACGCCAGTTTTAAGGACTGGTCGAGTAAATCATTAATTTGAGTCGGCTGCGGGCTTGCCTTTGCATCATCAGTACGAGCGTGCTGCATCATATTGGAGATGATATTTTCAGCTCTTTGGCTATGGGAGCGAATAGTCGTGGAATTTTCTTGCAGATCTGCGATCAATGCCTCGACCAAATCTGAGGTGTCGGGTTCTAAAGAAGGGAACAAAGGCTGAATTGTCTCTAGCAATTCTTGACTGAGTTCAATTGAGCCTTTCGCATAGTTTGTGACAAAGTTAAGAGGATTACGCAGCTCATGGGCAATACCAGCCGTGAGCGTACCAAGGGAGGCAAGTTTTTCTTGGGCAATAATCCGCTCTTGGGCGTTTACAAGTGCGACAGTTCGTTCTTCGACTCGAAGTTCAAGACTTTTATTTAGCTGAGATAATTCTTGGAGAAGCCGATCGCGTTCTAGTTCTGCGGCTTTGCGATCGCTAATATCCTCAGAAATACAGATTAAATAATCGGGTTTACCATGCTCATCGAATACAGGGACTTTAATTGTATGAAGAATTCTTCGCCCCAGCGTCAAACTATCGATTGATTCTTCAGGAATATCTTCAATTTTACCAAGCGCAAATGATGAATAATCTTTCTCCTTGAAGAACTCAGATTGTTCTTTTGGGAAAACATTGTAGAGTGACCTACCGATTGCCTGCTCTTTGGTCAAACCAAACATAGTTTCACAAGTATTATTCCACAGCAAAAACTCACCAAATCTTTCTTCTTTGCCATTTTTAACAAAGAGAGCCACTGGTATATTTTCAATAATTGCTTCTAAAAAGTTACGAGCTTTTAAGAGTTCCTGTGTTCGTTCCTGCACACGTTGCTCTAGCTCTGTATTCAATATTTGCAAATCTTCAAATACCTGCATTCTCTCTAGTTCAGCAGATGCCCTCGCCCCAAAGATACGTAGTAACAATTCCGCCCGTTTTGGATTAGCTAATGGTTGATGATTTAGCACACAAATCACCCCGATCTTTTCATCTGCCGAATTTTGTAAGACGACCCCTATATAATTATCTACATCCATTTTTACCAAATCCTCATCAAGAGGAAATAGCTGTTTTACTCCAGAAGAACAGTTGTAGATTCCATTGCGAAAAGCTGATCCGCTGGGAGTATGAGCAATTGGATAGATGAAATTGGGCTGAATCTGCTTGTCGGCGTACCATGCCATAGTTTCTAGGTTTTCTCCAGCCACCTTAGTAATGAAGACATGGGAAACATCAAGGGCGATCGCAATATGCTTAACTAATTCTGGAAAAAATTCTTTGCCAGTAACCGCCGCCGTACCTTCCAACAAACTTTGGAGTGCTAATTCTGATTGCTTGCGATCGCTTATATCTCGAACTAAAAGCAAAACTTCATCATCTGTATAAGGGACAATTCTCACCTCTTCGGTTTGAATTTTGCCATCCACTAATATTTCTTGCTCGTAAAGTTGAATATCCCCAGTCTCAAGAGCCTCATTGATCATTTTCATTCTTTGTTCAACTACGCTAGGAGGTAAATCCTGTTCTAGATTAGTCCCCACAAAGTCTTCAGCATCCCCAAAGACTTTAAAGCTCTCTGTACTATGGAATTCTAGATAGGTTCCATCTTTACTAATTCGCATGATCAGATCGGGCAAGGCTCTAATTAAGGCGGCTTTATGTGATTCACTTTCCCGCAAAGCTATCTCAGCTAGCTTGCGATCGCTGATATCACGCCCCACAATCAGAACTTCATTTTTACCACAAGCTACCACCCGACATTCTTCAGTTTGAACGTTCTCACTAACTGAAATCTCTTGCTCATATATTTGCATTTCTTTAGTTTCTAAAGCAGCATTAATAGCATTCATGCGTCTCTCCACTAAATCAGGCGGAAGACTATCTCTTATATGAGTACCGATAAAATCTCCAGTTTTCCCAATCACTCTGAAAGCACTAGTCGCGTAAAAATCAAGATAGATACCTTCTCGGCTAACCCGCATCACTAGATCGGGTAAAGCTTCGATCAAAGCACGATGCTTCGCTTCGCTTAGCCTTAGAGCTTCTTCATTTTTTTTGCGATCGCTAATATCAGATACTGCACCGACAAATCCGACAACATCGCCATTGGCATCGCTTTCGGGAACGGCTTGAACCAATCCCCACTTAATTGAACCATCAGGGTAGAGATATCGGTGTTCTATGCAATATTCGGCATCATTCCCAAGATTTATCTGTTCGACAAAGTTCGTCCAAGCGTTATACATCCAGCCGCGATCGTCAGGGTGTAAGTTTTTACCCCAACCATTACCTAAATTTTCATCTAAAGTAAGTCCAGTAATTTGTAGGGTTTTGGCATTTGCATATGTGCAAATGCCTTTAGTATCGTTGCAAAAAATCCCTACGGGACTAATTTCAGAAATTATGCGATAGCGTTCTTCGCTAATCTGTAGTTGTTGAGTGCGATCTTGTACCTGCTTTTCCAAGTTGGCATTCAGATCTTCTAGCTCTAACTTGGATTGTTCGAGATCTAAGTATTGTTGCTCGATTTTGCGATCTTTTTGATAACTCTGTAATGCCTCAGATACCGTTAGTTGCAGATCTTGCTTATTCCATGGCTTTGACATAAACCGATATAGGCTAGCCCGATTGACCACATTACCTACAACTTCGGCACTTGCATGCCCTGTGAGCATAACTTTGAGGATTTTAGGATGGCGATCGTGAAGTTCAATCAAGAACTGATCACCTTTCATTCTGGGCATGATCTGATCCGCAATCACAAGTGGCACCTCTAGCCCATTGTCTAGAAGATCCTCAACAACTTCTAACGCTTCTTCCGCACTTTCCGCAATTTCAATCATGAAATCAGGAAAATATCGCATCAATTGATTTCTAAGGGTAAAGAGAACATTGCGTTCATCATCAACACAAAGGATTGTTGGCTTACTCATTACTTATCTCCAAAGTCAATATTGACGAAAGTCAATTCCGCTATTTTCACACAAATATCGTGGTTTACTGATTTAAATTCTTTATAAAATGGTGCTTTTTGCTTTGTCTCACAAAACTGTAATTGATAGTAAATCAAGACCTAAATGGTATACGCACAGTAAAGCAGCTACCCTGACCAAGCTGACTGCTTAGATCAACATAGCCATTGTGGAGTTCGACGATTTGCTTTACTATTGAAAGCCCTATTCCTATACCTTCGTAATTACGGTTAAGCCCACTGTCAATCTGTATAAACGGTTGAAATAGCCTGTTTTGATCGCTAGGGGCGATGCCAAGCCCAGTATCAATAATTTCAAAATAAATCCAAGAGTGAGTATTAAATACTTCCTGATTATCAGCTACCCGATCTAACAAATCTGATGTCTTAGTTACATTAGATGAGGTTACAAGCTTTCCAAGTGGAGGATCTATTTTTATATCCAATCTGACCTTACCACCGATGGGAGTAAATTTGACTGCATTATTGAGTAAGTTGACTAATACTTGTCTCATCCGAAGCGGATCGGCTTCAAAGAATTCTACTTCTGGGGATATGTTTATCGTAATTTGAATTTTCTTTTTGAGAGCCTGTTCTTTCACAAGGTCTAGACTGGAATTGCATAAATCCGCGATCGCTACAGATGCGATATCGAGTTTCACTAAACCTGTTGTCAGCTTTGAGATATCTAAAATGTCATTGATCAACTTTAGAAGATGATTACTGCTCTTTTCAATGATGGCGATCGCTTTCTTTTGATTCGGATTGATTTCGCCATAAACTTCATCGAGTAAACATTCTGATACGCCTAAGATAGAGTTGAATGGTGTACGTAATTCGTGGCTCATCATGGCAAGAAACTCGTCTTTTAACTTAGAAACTCTCATTAGTTCTAAATTAGCACTCTCAAGATTAGCGTTCAACGCTATCAGTTCTAGATTAGTTTGCTCTAGGTCTAATTGATGTTTGACAAGTTGTTTCTCTTGATCATATCTCCGCAAAGCTTCTACTATTGTTAGCCTCAAATCAGTCTCGTTCCAAGGTTTAGATATAAAACGATAGAGATTTCCTCTATTGACTACATTGCCAATATCTTCAACATTGGATTGCCCTGTTAGCATTATCTTAAGAATCTCAGGATGGCGATTATGGAGTTCGATCAAAAACTCATCCCCTTTAATCTTCGGCATAATCTGGTCAGCAATTACCAGAGCAACATCAAACCCATTAGCTAAGATCTCCTCAATAACCTCTAGCGCCTCATCTCCACTTTCAGCAATTTCAATCTTGCAATCGGGAAAAGAATGCATTAACTGGGTTCTAAGCATCAGAAGAACATTGCGCTCGTCGTCAACACAAATAATAGTCGGTTTATTCATCAGATGTTTCTAAAGTTCGGAGTTAGCAAAACAGGGTAATTAAAAATGCAGTAGCTCTTTAATTTAAATCTTGAGTGGGATTAATTGGCGATCGGGTGTGACTAGAATTTGATGTAACGAAAGAATAGTGATAAGTATACAGGATACAATCAAAACAAAGCAGAAAGATTAATGAATGAATACATCAATCATAGAAAGCAATGAGAAATTTGTGACAATACAAATCACAATAC
>JANNDZ010000299.1:0-13737 GCA_031378395.1 Pseudanabaena sp. OTE_75_metabat_487_sub | reverse complement strand
GTTTCGAGATGATGCTGAACTTGATCGATCGCTAAGTTTTGCCAATCTAATCCTAATGCTTGCCAAATTTCGATAAAGGGTAAGCCTTCTTTGGTCGGCATGCGATCGCCGCCGTGCATCAATACAGGAATTCCCGCCGCCGCTAATACGATCGCCGTTGCAGGACTCACAGGCGCGGTTTTCGATCTGCCATCGTAGGGCGATCCTAATACCAGCACTTGTCTTGACGAAGCGATCGGAGCCACCTTTGCGCCCAAAAGTTGATAAGCATCCAGCATTCCTGCTAACTCGGCACTAGTTGGGCGCTTAATCCGATGCGCGATCATAAAAGCTCCAATCTGAGCAGGAGTCGCAACTCCTTGCAACATCATGATCGTGGCAGCTTCAGCCTCTTGGCGCGTCAAGCTTTTGCTGGTATGTGTACCGCTCCCAACTTTACGCAAAAATTCGCGAAATTCTTTACTCATTACTCTACGGGTGAATTTAATGCAAAAGTCGGTTAGATGTTGAATTATAGCCTAGAAAGTAGATAGTCTCTGCTTTCTAGGCTTATAGGGCGCTTTTTAAAGCCACAGGAATTTCCTGCTGAATCATCTGGGCAGCAAGCTTACAAAAAAATTGAATTGGTGGAATTTGGATACGATCGCTAGTAGTGACTAGGACAATCTCGCGAGTTAGGCATGGTTCATTGAGCGATCGCACTACTAAGTCTGGATCGTAAGTTAATTCTACTAAAAAAGTTTCTGGAAGCAAGGCAATCAAACTACCTTGCTTAACTACGCCGCGAAAAGCTTCAAGGGAATTCAGCTCAAGAACTGCATTTAAACGCAGCCCTTGACGATTGAATTGGTCTTGGACAAGACGCTGTAATCCATAGCCATCTTTAAATACGGCTTGGGGGACATTATGTAAGTCTTTCCATGTAAGTGATTCTTTTCGGCAAAGGGGGTGATTAACCGTCAGCAAAAGTTGAATTTTTTCTTCATAGAGTTTCTCAACTACCATTTCGGAACTTGCGGTTAAAAATGGATTGTTCATGACGATCGCAATGTCTATCAAGCCATCTTTAAGAACTTTAAGAGCGCGATCGCTTCCCAAAGTTGTCACTCTTAGCTGAACATTGGGATAAGCCTTAGAAAACTTTTGTAAGATTGGTGGTAGCTGATAAGCACAGGCTGAAGGAATCCCCGCCACACATAGCTCTGTTTGTTTCCCTGCCTGCAAATCGAGTAACTCTTGTTCAGCAGATGACCAAATCTGGCAAATTTTCTTAGCATGGAGTAACAGGCGATCGCCTCCCACAGTTAGCTTAGCGTTCCCCTGACGATGAAACAGCGAGATACCGACAGTTGCTTCTAAAGACTGCACCTGTCGGCTGATGGTTGACTGGCTAACTCCACATCTCTGAGCTGCTTGCTGAAAGTTTCCTGTTTCTGCAACTGCCAAAAATGCTTGTAACTGTTCCAAACGCATGAAAAATTAACGATAGCTCTAGTGATGTCTATTATCATTAAGCAGCTTCTAGAGTTTTGGAAAAGTAGCGCTAGTAACAAGTGAATTGAATACAGCGATTTGAGATAAAAAATGCAGCGCTTAGCGCTGCATTTTTTATCTCATTTAACTAACGATTCACCGAAAGTACGAATTGTGGGCAAGGTATCAGTAAACCAGCCCAGCCCCAGCCCAGCTCCAGCGATTAAAGCAAGAATAAAGAAATTCCAACCACGATTGTTCATGAAGGCGCGAAGCTCGTTTCTGGCAACATACATCAGTAGCACCCAAACCACGCTAATCCCTAGTGACAATAGAAACTGTGACTTTTGATAAAACACAAATATTACCGCTGCGATCGCCCATCCTACGGAGAATAACCAGTCCACCCCAAAAGCGATCGCCCCAGCGGGAATCCAGATGCGCCAATCAGCTTTGTGTATAGATAGCAGCCATCCATAGACAATATAACCAACTAAAACTAGAGCAAGCGACAAGATTGGCAATTTTCGTAAGGTATGCATATTTAGCATCTCCAGATTAAAAGTATTAATCACAGGTTATAGCGCAAAGCGTTACATCTAAAGCATTTTACGTTTAGATCAAAAAAAAAGATGCGGCACAAAGTGCCGCATCTTTTTTTTTGATCTAAGCTGATTTAGCGTCAACTTCATCGAAACTTTTGTAGCATTTCTCTGCATCGTAGATATGACAGCGATCGCCAATAGCCTTCATTAAAGCCCAAGAGAACTTAGTCTTGTACATATACTGTCCCCAATTTTCATTTAGAGACTTGTGTGCTAAGCGCAAGTTATACGAAGGAATACCAGTCGAAACGTGATGGGGAACATGGACATTGATATCGTGGCATAGCCACTCAACCCAAACTGGATAATCACAATGTACTGTACCAGTTAGCTGATCAGATGCAGCGTGCCATTTATCCTTATCTTTAAATTGGATATCTGGCATTGTGTGATGAACAATCGTAAACGTGCTCATCCAAAAATGATAGACCAACCAAGGCATTACAAAAAAGCTGATAAAGCCAAAGAAGCCTGTGGTGATAATCAAAGCGGGGAATGCGATCGCCGCAAATGCAATGACCAAGCGATAGGAAAACTTGACTTGAGATTGCTGGCGCTCAGGATAGAGGCTGGCATTAAAGTGTAGGTTTGCCCAATGAATAATCGAGCCAGTCCACCAAAAACGGGTACGAATCAATCGATAAACATTGGAAATCAGCCCTTTTCCTTCCTCATATTCATCGACAGTAAATGGATACCAAGCATTGTCTTCACCCATCTTATTGGTATGCAGATGATGGTGATCATGCTTGAAGCGCCAACAGTGAAAAGGAAAAAGCAATGGTAAAAAAGCAATATGACCGACCAGATCGTTGATCCAAATTTTATTGGAGAAAGAACGATGTCCGCAGTCATGCCCAATTACAAACCAGCCAGTTAGAGCCGTACCCGTGAAGATCCAAGCAAAGGGCAGCAAGTACCAAGGAGAGAAGGCAATGCTGGCATAACCAAGCGCGGCAGTTGTCAATGAAAATAAAACACTCAACCAAGCTCTGAGAGGTTTTTTCTCAAAGTATTCAGAAGGAATAGTTTTAATGATGTCGCGGAGGGTCGTCTCAGGGGTAAGAGTGTGTGAAGAGTTTTGTATGGCAACCACTACTGAGCACTCCCTACTGTGGTCAGGCGTTGGCAGCTCAAGCTTTGCAATTGTTGTAAAAGAACATCGATATCTGATTGCAATTCCGCAAGTTCGGCTTGAACTTCTTCAGAATATAACTTTTTAGCGGGTACGTTCAATGTAGAAATCTCTTTCATTGGGGCTTCAGTTTGTTTGCTCATACTTCCTTATAAAACGCTTTAAAACGTTTCGATCACACCACAAGATAACAAAAATATTTTATGAATCAGATTCTATACTATGTCATGTGTATTTTTGTGTACTATAAATATATCTAATAAGTAATTATACGGATTGAGTCAGTTTTAGCTGTCACTTAGTACACAGACAAGGTGCCTAAGTGACATGTTCCCTAGAGCAGCCTGTCGGAAAACCCAAAAACTGCTCTTAGGATACGTTAGCGATAGCGTAGCAACATTTGCGGTTATGGGGTGCGTTACGCTGACGCTAACTCACCCTAAGGAACATCTGTTGTGTTTTATTTGGTCAAAAATTGCTGTAAGGGACTTACACGAAATAATTGATCCCAAAAATGTTGTGGCAGGAGTAGTCCACCGCAACATTTTTGGACTTTCTATATCGATCATTTTTTCCTTGGAGTTCCCTAAGTTTTAGTATTTGGTACCAAGGGGGGTATCGGCGAATAAAATTGGGGCGATCGCAGCCGCAGATCCGAGCCGATCATCGGCGTAATCTTCGAGGCTGTAGTACTGATCCATGCGATCGCATAGTCCTTCTGGACTCAGGCTTTGAATGTTGTGGCTAATGATATAGCTTTGAGCCGCAGAGCCACGAAAAGCTGCAAAGGCTTCTTGGCAATAGGCTTGCTTAGAATCATTTGAAGCAGCCATCCAGTCAGATCCATGCATATTGCCACTGAGAATCGGCTGCCCATTGGCGGGGATCACAGGACGGCGTTCAGCAGCGATCGCTACTTGTGACCCTGAGAAAAGACTGGATATCAGCGCAATAACTAAAACTAGTCTTGCCAGCATATGAAAATTAAAAACTTTAGTCATAATTTGATCGAATTCTAGGGGAAAAGTCGTTAAGGTTTGATAACATTTCCTGATTAATCGCACTAAACATATCAAAATAGTAGTCGTAATATTATCGAATAGGTTGTATTGTCTAATTTCTAGGGATTTTTAAGCTTCTTTATAAATACCTGATCCCGATAGTTTCGTTAAACACATGTTGTTTACGATACAGAAAAAATTCATCTCTTCTAGTTCATCCAACTTACTAAATTTTCTAGCCCGCCAAATGTCCGAACATTATTTAAATCATCCCACTTTTGGCTTGCTATCTCGCTTATGTAGAGTAGATGAGTTTCGTAGTTTGTTTACCACACTCTACGCACAAAGGTTGTTTTTCCTAATTACTACAAGTCCTGACGGTGTTCAGTTTGAGCCTGTCTCGCGAGCAGATGCCAAGCTCATGGTCGAAAACCAAATGCGATCGCTGCGGCGTGGGGGGACTGATACCGATCAAAAAAACTTACAGCACATATACAAGCGAACTTTTTCCCAATGACCTCGCGTATTTCTCTTAAAGCTGCCGCAAAAATTAATCTCTATCTGGAGATTACGGGAAATCGTGTTGATGGTTATCACGATTTGGTGATGATCTTGCAGAGTATCGATCTGTGCGATCGCGTTGATATTCGTAAAATTGGTACTGATGAGATTAAAGTCCTCTGTACTAATCCTGAAGTGCCCTGCGATCGCACCAATTTGGCTTACAAAGCGGCTGCTTTGATGCAAAGTATTTATCCAGAGATTGGGGGACTGGAAATTGCGATCGATAAGCAGATTCCGATGGGGGCTGGTTTAGCTGGTGGCTCGGCAAATGCCGCCGCAGTTTTTGTGGGGATTGATCGCCTTTGGGATTTGGGGCTCACTCAGTCACAGCTTTGTGATTTTGCGGCCCAGTTAGGCTCCGATATTCCTTTCTGTGTTTCTGGCGGCACAGCTTTAGCGACAGGTCGTGGCGAAGTACTTTCGCCTTTGCCTGATCTCACAGATTTAGTATTAGTAATTTGTAAGCCACGTCAAATTGCGATCGCTACCGCTTGGGCATACCAAACTTTCCGAAAGCAAGGGTTACTTGCCACTAGTCAAGTTAAAAACCAAAATTTGTCTAGCCAAATCGTGGCAGCGATCGCCTCTGGCGGTGATTCTGCACCCAATAAGATCGGAAGATTACTTTATAACGATCTCGAACGAGTAGTATTACCTGAATATCCTGCGATCGCGGATCTCAAAAATAAATTGCTCGATCAAGAATGTCTTGGCGCAATGATGTCAGGCTCAGGATCAACGGTATTTGCGATCGCGCCCGATCTAGATCGCGCTCAGCAAATTGCTGAAGCGGTAAGAACTGATTACATTGATGTTTGGGTAGTTAAGAGCCTAGTTCGCTCTATTTTCGATGCTTAAGTTTCACGTCTGTAACCACTGGCATCTCGTAAGTTGCGGCGCAAAGCGCCTCAACTCTCTATTTGGTTTTGTATCTTAAGTGAAATTTTCATTGCCATAGGAGAAGCCATTAAATGTTATTTAAAATTCTGGTTATTTTGCATACTTTGGGGGCAACCGTATGGGTTGGCGGTCATCTAGTGCTAGCGGTGACAGTATTACCCAAGGCTTTGCAAAATCGCGATCCTGAATTGATTCATCAATTTGAAGAACATTTTGAAAATTTTGGATTGACTTCCCTATTGGTGCAAGTAATTACAGGCTTGGGGCTAACGTGGATTTATTTCCCTAATTTCCAGAACTTCCTAGATTTTGATTCCTATCTATCAACTTATATCGGAATCAAACTTTTACTTCTATTAGGAACGATCTCCTTGGCAATTCATGCTCGCTTTTTTATCATTCCCAATCTCACTAAAGAAACTTTGAATTCCTTGGCTTATCACATAGTCGGAGTGACGACATTAGCTGTTCTGTTTGTAATTTTAGGCGCAGGAATTCGCCTCGGTGGCTTCTTGTAAAAGAAAAAGGGGCACGTATTGCGCCCCTTTTTCTTTTAGAGAAGCTCTTTGAGCTTTACTTGATATTCTTCAGGAGTAATACTTCCTGCTTTCAGCTCCTCATTTAGCAACTGAACTTGAGGCTCGATCGCTTGTTTTTTCGCCGCAATTTCATCAGCTTTGGTTTTGTAAACAGCTTCACCCTCTTTCTTGGCTTGTTTAAAAGCTTGTCGGAGACTAAAGGTATCCATTTCACCACCTGATGCATAGTATTCGTTGGCAACTTTGCCAAGCGCCCATGTACTTGCATAAGCGGTAGTTGCACCAACTACCATGCCAAAAACAGGAACAAGTTTGGCGAGATTACTAACTGCGATCCTTGTACCTGTGATTCCTAAACTACCAAATAGGGCTTTACGAAGATTTTCGTTGGCGCGATCATAGCCCCAGCTTTGACCGATCGCTTGAGCAAGATCAAGTTGATTCCAGTAGATCAACATGTCAAAGGCGATCGCGATCCCAGGAATAGGGAAAGCGCCCAAAACTGCATTCAAAAAGCAGGCATCAGTAGTAGCGCTTTCAACCTCGGCAGCTCGTTTATCGGGATCATCGATTTGACGAACCTGCTCGGAGATAGAGGATTTGGTGGAGCGGCGCTCTAGGGTCTCGAGCCATTCTTGTTTGCCCCAAAGCTTAGAACTCGTAAAAGTTGTACCAATTTTATCTAGCAGCTCTTTTTCTTCAGAACTGCACTCACCATCGATATTTGCCATCGCATAGGCAGATTGATAAACCATCTCCTGCGCGATCTCGCTGGTGATTTGGGTCAGTAATGTATCAATTGGCTCATCTTCTTCATTTAACAGGCGATCAACGGTAACGCCTTCAGGTAGATTGATTTCTTCAAATGTATCGGCAAGACTGGAAAACTCTTCTTCAAGCAGTTTACCGTCGGCTTTTGCCATGCTTACCAAAACCTTAAAGCTTGCCAAAACTTCTTGCTGATTGACTACGGACATCGAATGCTTTCTCCTTTCCAGAAATTATCAACGATGGTAACAGCGATCGCGATCTAAGTTTGTATAAAGCTAGTCTAAGAGAGTGCGCCCTTTCATCGCATAGTCTCACAAACTATTTAGGATTGCTATAGACAAGAAACTATATTGTAAACTTATTTTAACTATCGTTAGAAATCACAAGCCTGCTGTAACCAAAGCCAATGCAACCAACCGATCCGAAAAAATTTACCGAAAAAGCATGGGAAGCGATCGTCAAATCGCAAGAGGTCGCAAGGCGATCGCAGCATCAACAACTTGAAGTCGAACATTTGCTGATGGCGCTCTTGGAGCAAGAAGATGGCTTAACCACAAATGTATTTGCGGCGATGTCCGTACCGATGGCGCGGGCGCGGCGACAGGTTGAAGAATTTTTGCGGCGACAGGCTCGTGTGGCGAGTCCAGAGCAGTTGTATTTGGGGCGCAGCTTGGAGGTGTGGCTCGATCGTGCTGAGGAGAGTCGCAAGAGCTTTGGTGATGACTTTATGGCAGTTGAGCATATGCTGTTGGGCTTAGCCGATGACGATCGCATCGGTAAGCGGCTATATCGGGATTTAAGCATTGATCGCAAAAAATTAGAAGAAACAATCAAATCACTACGGGGTAGCCAGACCATCACCGATCAAAATCCTGAAGCAAAGTATGCGGCTTTGGAAAAATATGGTCGCGATCTTACCGAACAGGCGAAGCAAGGCAAACTCGATCCTGTGATCGGTCGTGACGATGAGATTCGGCGGGTGATGCAGGTGCTATCGAGGCGGACGAAAAACAATCCTGTGCTGATTGGAGAACCAGGGGTAGGCAAAACAGCGATCGCAGAAGGACTTGCTCAGAGAATTATTCGTGGCGATGTACCAGAATCTCTCAAAGACCGCACGATTATTAGTCTGGATATGGGTTCGCTGATTGCAGGGGCAAAATATCGGGGAGAATTTGAAGATCGCCTGAAAGCAGTTCTGAAAGAAGTTCTTAATTCCGATGGCAAAATAGTGCTATTCATTGATGAATTGCATACTGTCGTTGGGGCTGGAGCCACGCAGCAGGGGGCAATGGATGCAGGAAATATCCTCAAACCGATGTTAGCAAGGGGCGAATTACGCTGTATCGGTGCAACAACTCTAGATGAATATCGACTATATATTGAGAAAGATGCTGCCCTAGAACGGCGTTTCCAACAAGTTGTTGTCGATCAGCCGACGGTCGAAGATACAATTTCGATTTTACGGGGACTCAAAGAACGCTACGAAGTTCATCATGGTGTAACTATTTCTGATTCGGCGCTGGTAGCGGCGGCGACACTTTCTAATCGCTATATCACCGATCGCTTCTTGCCAGATAAAGCGATCGATCTAGTGGATGAATCAGCAGCAAAACTAAAAATGGAAGTTGATTCTAGACCATTGGAACTAGATGAAATTGATCGCCGCCTGATGCAGTTGGAAATGGAAAGATTGTCTTTGCAAAAGGAAGGGGATTTTACACCAGTCGAGCGAACGGAAGCTGAAGGTAAAGTCATTTATAAGACCAAGAGTGGCAAAGCTGTTCAAGATCGCCTTGATCGTCTTGAAAAAGAAATGAATGAATTGCGCGATCGCCAAATTAGTCTTGATGATCGTTGGCAACAGGAAAAAGATACCATTGATAACTTGCGATCGCTGAAAGAGCAGATTGACCAAACCAAGCTTCAAATTGAACAGTCTGAGCGGGAATTTAATCTTAATCGGGCGGCGGAACTCAAGTATGGTAAGTTGACCGAACTAGAGAAAAATCTCGATGAAGCGGAATTGGAACTAAATCGCGCAAGAGCCGATGGTTCAATTCTGTTTCGTGAACAAGTTACTGAAGATGACATTGCTGAAATCGTGGCACGTTGGACAGGAATTCCCCTCAAAAAGTTATTGCTATCAGAACGGCAGAAATTACTGACTTTAGAAAAACATCTCCACGATCGCGTTATTGGTCAAGAAGAAGCGGTAATTTCAGTAGCTTCCGCGATCCGTCGCGCTCGTGCAGGTATGAATGATCCCAATCGTCCCATAGGTTCATTCCTGTTTTTAGGGCCTACAGGCGTGGGCAAAACTGAGCTGGCTCGCACCCTTGCCGAATTTCTATTTGATTCTGATGCCTCGATGGTGCGGATCGATATGTCGGAATATATGGAGAAACATTCAGTTTCGCGATTAATCGGTGCGCCTCCTGGATATGTCGGCTATGAGGAAGGCGGACAATTCTCAGAAGCCGTGCGTCGCCATCCTTATTCAGTAGTGTTATTTGATGAGGTCGAGAAGGCGCATCCTGATGTATTTAATATTCTCTTACAAGTTCTCGATGATGGGAGGATTACTGATAGTCAAGGGCGCTTAGTGGATTGCAAAAACACGGTGATCATCATGACCAGTAATATTGGTAGCGATCGCATTCTCGAAGTATCAAAGGATTTATCCAGCGATCTTGATGGCGACTCTCGCTATGATGAAATGCGCGATAAAGTCCTTGATGTTCTTCGCAATCACTTCCGCCCCGAATTTCTCAATCGCATTGATGAAACCGTGATTTTCCATGCTTTACGTCGCAATGAAATTCGCTCGATTGCTGCGTTGCAAATTAAACGCATTGAAAATCGACTTAGCGATCGCAAGATTTCTTTAAAACTAAGCGAAGAAGCGAAAGATTATATTGCTGCTGTTGGTTATGATCCTTCCTATGGTGCGCGTCCTTTAAAACGAGCAATTCAAAGGGAAATCGAAAATCCGATCGCCAATAAAATTCTAGAAGGAACTTTTGCGGAAGGGCATCAGATTTCGATCACGGTTAAGGATGACAAACTAGTTTTTAGCTAAAGTATCTAAGATGAGCGGCGCAAAGCGCCGCTCATCCTTCCCATATAACGAAGTTGAGAGATTTTTATGCAAAATACTCGTCTTAGTACAATTGTCAGTGTTAGCGTTACTCGAATATCGCAATGGTCACGGAACCCTTGGCGGCGCTCATCTTTTATATTGATTAGTCTATTGCTAGGATTCTTTTTAGCATCGGTGATCTCCACTGTGTCTGGGGCGAAATCTGAGCAAGATATCGTGACAGCGGCAGTTGTAGTTTTGATTGTGGAGCTGACTAATCGCTATGTTTATAGCTCTAGACGAGTAACTTCTGTTGATGGCAGCTTAGCACCGAGACTACTAACTACGGAAATATTGAATTCTATTAAGTTAGGCTTGGTATATGGACTATTTCTAGAAGCCTTCAAGCTTGGCTCATGACTAGGAAAGCGAGCTTTCTTAACAAAAAAACTTTAAAAAGTGCTGCGAAGCAGCACTTTTTAAAGTTTTTTTGTAGTCTAACTGCGTCGGTGGGTGACTTGATCAGCGTAGTCAGCAATGCGAGAAGGCATTGATGCACCTGTCAAGATGATATTGACCTTGGGTGATCGCGTTTCTAGCACCTCTAGCAATTCGTCTTCTGTAATTAGCGATCGCGCTATGAGCAAATTTGCTTCATCTAAGATAACTAAACTTGCACGCTCTAACTTAATCGCAACTTTGGCATATTCCCAAAGCTCTAGTACCGACAATTTCTCGACATCCGTCAATTCAATATCATCTTGTGACAAATCGCGTTGAGCTTCGCAACGGAGCCATTCCAAGTTTTCGACTAGCCGCCGAGGATTCTTCAAGCCTTGATTAATGCCTGTTTGAAATGGTTGTACTAGTAATACCTGTGTGCCTTGACCCGCTACCCGTAATCCTTGCGCGATGATATCAGCGTAGAGATTGCGATGGGGCGCGATAAACACCTGTACATTGCCTTTAATTGGGGTCACGATAGATGCGCTTTTAGGCGATTTGAGATCTGTTGGGTTAGTTTTGGTCTGATTCTGGTTGTTTTTTGTTGGATTCGTCTTAATCTGAGCCGTCTTAATTTGAGCCACCATAAACAAATCTAGTGTTTAAATTTCCAGTAAGTATCATAGCAGACACTAGATGTAGAAATTGTTCCTCCTGAGCGGCAATGGCGCTGAGATGGTCTAGATGTTTGTGTAGCTAAGTTTTCGCGATCGCAAATTTTTGATAAGTAATGCGATCGCCCAAAAGTTTTAACAACCTCTGCTCATCCCAATTCGCCGCCACATCTTACAGGACTTGCAGAAATAACTGCTCATATTCGCGATCAGCGATCCGTCCGACAACCACCAAACAAACCCTTCAACCAACTCATCGCGCACCCAACCTCGCTATAAGCTCCTAAAATTTTAGCAGTTGATTTCTTGGCTTTAACTAGCCCAAGGATTGACAATTACAACACCCGAACCTGCAAAATCCTTTTCATTGCGAGTAACAAGGGATAAAGAATTATGAATAGCGATCGCCGCAATCAGCGAATCCATCATCGGTAATGGTCGCCCTTGCCTCTCAAGATTGCCAACTAGCTCACCCCATAACAGCATCGTTTGAATATCAACACCTATAATCCTTCCTGCAAAACGATTAGGAAGAGTTTGATTTAACCAAATATCTAGATCTTCTTTTCGTTGAGATGATGGAAGTTTGCTAATTCCTTTGGCAATTTCACCAATCGTGATCACACTCAAATAAAGCATTTCTGGGATTTGAGCATCAAGCCAATCTAAAACTTTTTGGTTAGGCTGTTTAGAAACCAGTTCAGAAATCAAGCAGGTGTCTAGTAGATAAGTCATACGATAAATCGGTCAGCCACTGAACTGCGATCGCGGCTAAGATCTAGATCTCCATTAGCAGCAACTTCTGCAAGTGGTGATTGACGAAAAAAATCAGAGATCTTAGTATTTGTAAGTTTAACTTGATAAGTAGATGGTTGTTTCGCAAACTGCCAAATCTGCATGAATTGCATGAGAGACGCTTCAGGCGCTTGCTCAATTTCGCGAATTAATTGCTCTTTGATCGTCATACATTTGTCCTCCTTGCCTTTTAAGCATAGCTTATAAATTTTTGTAGATTTATTCTAGCGATCGCCCAAAAGTTTCAACAACCTCTACTTATCCCAAGAAGATTTTTGGTGATGAGTTTGGAGATAGTGGCGCAAATGCCAAAACACTCCAAGGTTATACTTAACTAAAAACTATGAAGCCTTCTCAAAATCCTTGTCCCGATCCACCGTCCTATCAAGTCCATTTTGCGGTAATTACTGTCAGCGACACCCGCACCCCAGAAACTGACAAAAGTGGCAATTTTATCAAACAATCGATGACTAATGCAGGACATCTACTGGAATACTACACCCTAGTCAAAGACGAACCCGACGAGATTCGCGAGCAAATGTATAAGTTAGCCGCGATCGCCGATCTTGATGCGATTATTCTCAATGGCGGGACAGGGATTGCGCCACGAGATACAACTTACGATGCGATCGCGGCTTTGCTGGAAAAGACACTCCCAGGATTTGGCGAGATGTTTCGATATCTGAGTTGGCAAGAAGTCGGCTCTAGAGCGATCGCTTCGCGATCAGAGGCAGGAATCTATCAAGGCAAGCTAGTCTTTTCGCTCCCAGGTTCGAGTAACGCTGTGAAACTAGCGATCGAGCAGCTAATTTTGCCAGAAATTATTCATCTTGTGCGCCAACTTAAAGGTTTGCATTAAGCTTAAAACCCATAAGTGTGAGTCGCCCGCTTAGCGGGTGACTCACACTTATGGATTTTATATTGTCGTAAATTGATAGCGCAAAAATAACTCTGATTCATGATGGTAGAGCGATCGCAACTTGAGATTGGGTAAATCAGTACCACCAAGCCCATAACCTGAACCGCCAATAACGGTCATATTATCGGCTCCGCCAACTATATGGGGAGCTAACGTCAAGAACAACTCGTCCGCTAAACCTTGAGAGATTAGCGAATAATTTAGGGCGGGACCACCTTCCACTAAAAGACGCTTAATCCCAAGTTTCTCAAAAAGCATTGCCAATACTTGTTTTATATCGATTTGGTGATCATTGGTTGGGAATCGAAAAATTTGCGCTTTCTCTTCGAGCCAAGGTTCGACGGAAGTGTCTTGTCCCAGCAAAGCAATTCGCAAATCTTTCCCAGCATTCCAAAACCGATGGTCGCTAGGCAGATTACCCGAATTACTAATCACGATGCCGAGGGGCTGAGGCTGCGAAAAGTTCTTTTGACGTTCCTCTAATAGTTCGGGAGGTACGGTAGGGATAAAGGCATCTTGGCGTAGCGTCGTGCCTCCAGCTAAAACAGCATCAAATTCCGATCGCAGTCTTTGCATTAGTAGGCGATCGGGGCGCGAGCCTAAGCCTGTAAGTTTCCCTTGATAGGTTGTCGCTTTTCCATCGATACTAGACACCATATTAAAGGCAATATATGGACGCTTAGCAGGGCGATCATTCAGTTCAAATTCCACACCTTCCGTTGGGAAAGCTAGTTCTTCAAAGTTATAAATGCGATCGTGAGATGAGTAGAAGCTGTTATACATTTTGTAGCGAGTTTGATCGGTATTTGCTAAACCAAAAAGAGAGTTGCGGCGC
>JANNDZ010000291.1:0-7039 GCA_031378395.1 Pseudanabaena sp. OTE_75_metabat_487_sub | reverse complement strand
CGATTTTGACTGAAGCCGATATGCATCGCTTCAATAATGCCCTGCTCGATTTCTGCACCTGAGAAATCTGGCGTTTCGTAAGCGAGGCGATCGATATCGTAGGCGCGAGTATTGTGAGGGCGATATTTGCTTACATGCACCGAGAAAATCTGCGATCGCTCTTCTTGATTTGGTAAGCCCACAAAAAACACCTCATCGAATCTACCCTTTCGCAATAGCTCAGGTGGTAAGGTGCGAATATTATTCGCTGTAGCCACTACAAATACAGGTGAGGTCTTCTCTGCCATCCATGTGAGGAAAGTGCCGAACACGCGATTAGTTGTCCCTGAATCACCTCTGCCATCAGTTCCCGCAAAGGCTTTATCGATTTCATCAATCCATAATACACAAGGAGAAAGAGCTTCAGCAAGCTGAATCATTTGACGAGTGCGGGATTCACTCTCGCCGACTAAGCCCGCGAAAAGACGACCGACATCAAGGCGCAATAATGGTAAATGCCAATGATGGGAAATCGCCTTAGCTGTGAGGGATTTACCAGTGCCTTGGATTCCTGCTAGTAACAATCCGCGTGGGTGGGGAAGTCCGTACTTACGGGCGCGATCGCTAAAGGCACTACCTCGACGCAGTAGCCATTCTTTGAGATTGTCTAAACCACCGATATCGCTGATTTCTGTTGTCGATGGATAGAATTCTAAAATTTGAGTTTGGCGAATACTCTGGCGCTTTTCTTCGAGAATTAATTCTACATCATCGGGACGTAAGCGACCATTTTCTGCGATCGCCTTTGCTAGTACACGCCGCATTTTCTCCAAAGATAAGCCTTGTCCAGCCCGAACCAAATCGTCGATCGCTTGTTTATCTAGTTGAATATCGCAAGTTGGATTAGCATAACTAACAGAACAGGAAATTTGTTCAATTTCTGTTCTTAATTCACTAGGATTCGGAAGTGGGAATTCTAAAATCGAGAAAAATTCACTGAGGCTATCGGGAATATTAATCTGCGAGGCAAGCACAATAATATTTTGAGCTTCACTTTTAAGCCTACGAGCAAGGTTTTTTAGCTTTCGTGCGATCGCTACATCGTCAAGAAAGCGATCAAAATCTCGCAATACAAACACTGCACCCTTGGGAATTTTATCGACAAATTCAAGAGCCTGCAAAGGATTACGCTTACCCATTCCTGCATCAGTAGGATTGGACTGATAACCATCTACAAAATCCCATACAAATATGCTGCGTCCTAAAGATTTTGCCACGTTGGTAATCACGGCTTCGACTCGTTCTTCTTCGGCTGAAGGTATGTAAATCAGAGGATAGCGGGCGCGGAGTGTGAGATTTAAGTCAGCTTCAAAATTCATTGATCAACAAGCCGTGAATAAAACGCTAGAATATCTATAGCCTATAATCTACCGCAAACTATAGCAATAGTGGCAACATCAATGGTTCAAACTTCAACCAACCCTTTGCTCCTTAATGATTTAAAGCTATAGAAGTGGGAGCAGGTTACTTTTGGCCATGTAAATCTATCCAAGACAGATATTAGTGTGTTTGTTGAGTGTTTTAATCATCTGCAAGTAACGCGATTGCCTTCTTTATGCGGCAGGAGGAATGGGATGATTAGAGTTGATTTCACGGGCAAGCATTTCTTCTAAACGTTGAATGGTCTGATTTTGCATACTCAGCATCTGCCTAAGTTCAGCGATCTCTTTATCTCTTAAGCTATCAATTTTTTGATGTAGAGACTCAATCTCTATTTCTGCTTTCATGTCAACATCTAGATCGTGCTTGGCTTTGTCTCGATCAACCTCGGATTGACGATTTTGACTCATCAGGATAAATGGAGTAGCGTAAGCGGCTTGAAAACTAAGGGCAAGATTTAGAAGTATAAATGGATATTCATCCCAATGTTTGATCCAGCCAATAATATTTAAGACAATCCATACCCCTAACAAAAAGCTTTGAATAAGAATAAATCGCCACGAACCAACTGTTTCTGTGACAACATCAGCAATGCGTTCTCCTCTGGAGGATTGAGAATATTTGGTCTTAGCTGACTTTTCCATATGTAAAACCGAGATCCTGTGCAAAAAATTGCACTGAATTTAGGTAGAGCCTAGCACTGAGCCCAAAAGAATGAGCTATCTCCCCCCTTTCTCTTCCAGTATCCGACAATTTTGGTAAGCAACTCAAAATTAGCGCCTCATTTGTTTAAAACGATCTAGACTGTTCTCTCGATTTGCCGCTAGATTAGTTTGAAGTGTTAAAGTTGATACGGTCAGCCTAAAGCGCCACCTACAGCAATTTGCGATCAAACTAACCACAAGAAATTTTTTAAAAGTGCTGCAAAGCAACACTTTTAAAAAATTTCTTGGCTCTAGTTTGATCGCAAAGCGTTATATGTCCCACTATGTAGATCAAGATTTTTAGGGTTTATAAAAGGTTTATTAACAATGTTGCAAGAGATTCAATTACCTGTTGTTGCAGATGTGAAAAAGTGGACTATTCAAGACAGTGAATCACTTTATCGCATCAATGGCTGGGGAGAACCTTATTTCAGTATTAATGAGGCGGGTAATGTGACCGTCTCCCCCAAGGGCGATCGCGGTGGTTGCATTGACCTCTTTGATTTGGTTAACGATCTGAAGCAGAGAGGGTTGCGTCTACCCATATTAGTAAGATTTTCGGATATCTTAGCCGATCGCATTGAGCGCATTAATTCTACCTTTGCCAAGGCGATCGCTCGCTATAACTACAATGGCGTTTATCGTGGTGTTTTTCCTGTCAAAGTCAATCAACAACGCCAATTGGTTGAAGAAATTGCCAAATATGGTAAACCATTTCAATTTGGCTTAGAAGCAGGTTCTAAACCCGAATTATTGATTGCTCTTGCCACTTTACGTACCCCAGGTTCGCTACTAATCTGCAATGGCTACAAAGATGCTGAATATATTGAAACGGCTTTACTAGCGCGAAAGCTGGGACAAAATACGATCATTGTGATCGAGCAACTAGAAGAAGTAGAAATGATCATCCGCGCCGCGACTAAGCTGGGAATTGCGCCTGTAGTTGGCGTAAGAGCAAAACTGAGTGCCAAAGGGCTGGGACATTGGGAAGATTCCACAGGCGATCGCGCTAAGTTTGGTCTTAGCATGTGGGAGATCCTAGAAACCTTTGAACAATTAGAAGCAGCAAATATGCTGGATTCCCTGAAATTGTTGCATTTCCATATCGGTTCTCAAATTAGTAACATCAGCACGATCAAAGATGCTTTGCGCGAAGCAGGTCAAATCTACGTGCAGCTTGTGGAAATGGGCGCTCCGATGGGACATCTCGATGTTGGTGGCGGTTTAGGTGTGGACTACGATGGTTCCAAAACTAATTTCTATGCTTCTAAAAACTACAGTATGCAGAACTACGCCTACGATATCGTGGCGGCAATTAAGGATGCATGTGCGGCAAAAGCAGTTCCTGTGCCAACACTGACAAGTGAAAGTGGTCGGGCGATCGCGTCCCATCAATCAGTTCTAGTCTTTGATGTGGTTGGCATTAGTGGCATTCCTAACCAAGCGATCGAGCCGCTTAAAGAGGATGAACATCTAATCGTCCGCAATCTTTTTGAAGCATTGGAAAACATCAATGAGAATAATTACCAAGAGATTTATCATGATGCTGTCCAGTTCAATCAAGAAGCAATCAGTCTGTTTACCTTTGGCTATCTCAGCCTTAAGCAACGCGCCAGAGTTGAACGCCTGTTTTGGGAATGTTGCGATCGCATTCTCAAGGTAACCCGCAAACTGAATTACGTGCCTGACGATCTTGAAGATCTAGAACGGGCTATGGCGTTAACTTATTACTGTAATTTCTCAGTATTTCAGTCTGCTCCCGATAGTTGGGCGATCGACCAATTATTCCCAATTATGCCAATCCATCGCTTGAATGAAGAGCCAACCTGTCGCGGCACGATCGCGGATCTTACCTGTGATAGCGATGGCAAAATTGATCGCTTTATCGATTTACGAGATGTCAAATCTGTGCTTGAGTTACATCCTTTTATTTCTGAAGAGCCTTACTTTCTGGCTTTATTTCTCGGTGGAGCCTATCAAGAGATTCTTGGCGATTTGCATAATCTCTTTGGTGACACTGATGCAGTTCATATTCATGCAACGCCTAATGGCTATAAGGTTGAGCATGTAATCAAGGGTGATTCGATGACTGAGGTTCTTGAATATGTGCAGTACAATCGAGATGCAATGCTAGAGAATATTCGTCAAGAGACGGAACGGGCTCTCCAAGAGAAGCAAATTACTCTGGATGAAGCAAGATTGTTTTTGCAAAAATACGAGCATTGCTTAAATGGTTATACATATTTAAGCTAATCAAATTAAAAACTGTTGTACTGGGCTTTGCCCAGCATAACGGTTTTTAACTTGCGCTTCTCAGCGCGGATTAAGCATAATGTCGCAGTTTCTATTAGAGTTAAATTAGACCTGTAATGATTTGTTGTACTCTTGGCACAGCAAATCATTGGGTTAGAATTGCAAATTAGAGTTTTTGGTAAAACGTGGAAATTTTATGTATCAGTAACGGACATGGTGAAGATATCATCGCTGCCCGTATCTGCATTGAACTAGAGAAATTAGGGATTTCAGCGATCGCCTTGCCGCTTGTGGGTGTGGGACATGCATACACTAAAGCAAATATACCGATCGTCGAGAAATTTACGCAGGCGATGCCATCGGGGGGATTTGTGCGTATGGATAGCCGTCAGCTAGCGCGTGATGTCAAAAGCGGATTGGTGGGGCTAACTCGTAAACAATTGGGCTTTGTATGGAGCTGGTCACGCGAAAATCGCAAGACTAAAAGGCTGATTTTAGCAGTGGGAGATATCGTGCCATTGCTGTTTGCATGGCTACCATCTAAGTTTGGCGGTTGTAATTTTGCATTTGTTGCCACGGCAAAGTCAGAATATTTTTGGCGCGATCGCAAAAGTAGTTTGCCCCATGTCAAAAAACCTTTTGGTGGTTCCAACTTTTTCCCTTGGGAAAGAGCTTTGATGAACAGCGATCGTTGCAAGGCGATATTTATCCGTGATCTTTTAACTGCCGAAATCTTGAATCGTGATTTTAAACTGCCCGCGATTTATCTGGGCAACTCGATGATGGATGGGCTAGAACCAAAGGGCATAAATTTTGGTATTGGTGAAGATGAATGGGCGGTAGCAATTCTTCCAGGTTCGAGATCGCCTGAAGTCTATGAAAACTGGATGACATTGATGCTTTGCGCCCAAGTTGTATCCCGTGCGATTCCCCATAATGTCCATTTTTTAGTAGCGATCGCTCCCGACTTAGATTTAGAAATAATTGGACAGAGCATTATCCAAAAGGGTTGGCAACGTATTGATGAAACCACTTTTAAGGTGCAGAATGCGAGGCTAATTTTATTGCAAGATGGCTTTGGCGATTGTCTGCATCAATGTCATTTAGGATTGGCGATGGCAGGCACTGCGACAGAACAGATGGTGGGTTTAGGCAAGCCTGTAATTACGATCGCGGGAAATGGTCCCCAATTCACGCGCAAGTTTGCTGAAGAACAAGCAGATTTATTGGGATGTTCAATTAATTTAATCGAAAAACCTGCGCAGGTCGCAGATGTGCTAAATGAGATTTTGCAAGATCCTGATTACTTTCAAGCTGTAAGCCGCAATGGTGAGGAGCGCATGGGGAAAGCTGGAGCATCTGCTCGAATTGCTAAATATATTGCAGAGAAGATCTAACAAAAAAGGTTCATTTTACGTTTTACGAACCTTTTTTGTTAGATCTTCTCTCCTCATCAGGGGACTATGTACTCAATTCATTTACAGCAATTAGCTTTCAAAACCTCCACAAACAAGAATATAAAACCCATTGCGAGGCTTTGCCCCGCGACCCTTCTTGTGGTGGATTTGATCGAACACTACTGTAATAGATGACAGAACGAAATCAAACTGTTTTAGAGGATTTTAGCTCTTCGCCAGACAGCACTTAAGTATAGGGCGATCGCGATATATTCAGGCAATACCCGATGATTGAGAGTGCTAAAATGGATTGAGGTGAGATTTAACTGAAACACATGCAATTTATTAACCCTAAAACAGATTTTGCATTCAAAAAAATCTTTGGCTCCGAACAAAGTCATGATGTTTTGATTAGTTTTCTCAACGCCATTCTCTACAATGGTGAGAATACGATTAGGCAATTAACAATTCTAAATCCATATCTAGCACCGCGTATTCGAGGCGTTAAAGATACATATCTAGATGTCAAAGCCACGCTCGATAACGGCACAAGCGTAATTATCGAGATGCAAGTATTGAATATTGAAGGATTTGAAAAACGGATTCTCTCTAATGTCGCAAAATCTTATTCTGTTCAACTAGAGGTCGGACAATCCTATTCGCTGCCAAATCCATTAATTGCACTGACGATTACAGATTTTGTAATGTTTCCCGAATTTGAGCAATTAACTTCTCGGTTTATTCTAAAAGAGAAAGACTTTTTGTTTGACTATCCCATTTATGATCTGGAACTTGTGTTTGTCGAGTTGCCTAAATTTAGGAAGGAAATCGCGTCGCTAGAAACTTTGGCTGACAAGTGGTTGTATTTTTTCAAATACTCCAATGTTCAAAATGTCGTACCAGAAAGTATGAATCTTGTACCAGAAATTAAGCAGGCGTTTGAATTTGCAAAGGTAGGTAATCTCTCGCCAGAAGAATTAGACGATCTAGAACATCAAGAATTTTTTATCCACGATCATCGAAATGCAATTATCAAGGCTAAAAAACAAGGCTTCGAGCAAGGAAAAAACCTAAGCTTGGAGATAATAAAAAGGGTGGGTAGAACAGAGAATGAGTTCGGTACATTTAGAAGTCGCCGAGAACTTACTCGATCTTCTCGATGATGCGGCGATTAGTCATGCGACTGGGCTGGGTTTAGCAGAAATTGCGGACTTGAGAAGTATGCGATCGCAAAATCAATAAGTCAATAATCTCGCGCGATCGCAA
>JANNDZ010000165.1:0-3281 GCA_031378395.1 Pseudanabaena sp. OTE_75_metabat_487_sub | reverse complement strand
CACTTTTTTACTCCATTGGGAAGGATCTATCGTGCCATTTTTAACATCTTGTTTCTTTTGTTCTCGAAGATATTTTGAAAACTTTTTCCAGGAATATTCAATTCTCTCTTGAGGTCGAATGATAGTAGGAGGCTCACTTATCAAAAAAAATAATAGGTTTGCTTAGTCAACCCAAATAATTTGTTTTTAGATCCTTTTTACTTCCTCCATGGCTCAATTTCACTATGGAGGAAGTAAATATTTTTACTTTTTCGGTGCGACGGCGGCAGCCTTCTTAAGCTCCTCATCGGTTTTAGGGACAAAGGCTTCTAATGTGAAATCTGCTCCAATTAATGGCGGCAAGATATCCAGAATTTCTTTCTCTTTACCAGCTGCGATCGGGCGAGAAAACTTAAAAGTAGCCGTTGGCAAAGCCTTTTTCGTTAGTTTTAGATCTTTAACTACTAGTAGGGGCTTTAAACGCTCAATCTTTTGGATTGTATTTAATACATCCTCAAACTTGCCATCAAAACCAATCGTGAAGGAATAAGTATCATATTGTGCTCCTACAACTGGGATAGAAGGTTGGAAATTCCGCAAGGTTCCTGCTAATTCATAGGAAAAATCTGGCGGTAAGGCAATCACAATAGTTTTAGGGATCTGCTCTTGAATATCGCGGATTAGCGTATCAATATTGTCTACATTTGGTAAAAGCGATAGAACAAATTTATTCTGTTGATTCGCTTCCTCAATCTTTTGAACAATATTACCTTTGCTTGCTACTTGACCTTTGAGGGTTGTAACATTTGTCGTTTTAGTATCAATATTTTTTTGTCCAGCTTGGACTGAATCCCAGATCGGCATGACATAGGTTGTAGCTACATAAGCAGCTAAAGCAACCCCACCAACTCCGAGCAAGATTCCTAAAACCTTTGATGTTAAGGTGAGTCCAAATAGAGTTACACCACCTGCACCATCTTCAATTCCTGAAGCAGCTCCAACGTTTGTCATTTTATTTGATAACTCCCTGTTGCTTTAATAGATTGACTCTCGTAACTAACCCATCAGCTCCTGTCTTTTGGAGTGCGGGTAATATATCGGCAGGGCTTTTTGTTGTAACAGCCGTGCGAATTTGAAAGTTGACCAATGTAAAGTTTTTATCAGTAGTGGCTGGCTGCAAAGTTGACGAGACTAAGACTGTCTCTTTTGCTTCTAGTAGCGGTGATGCTTTGAGCAACAAGAGAAAGTCATTTAACTCATAGTAGCAAGTCGCCTTTCCAGTGAGAGATATCGCCGAGCCAGCAGGAGCTTGAGCAGTTGCGGCAACCGATGCTTGGGTGATTGCTTCCACTTGAACGGTAATGGGAGTTCGTTTTCTGATGTCATCAGCGATCGCACTGACAGGCAAATTGCCCACAAACAGATTGACAAGTTCTCCAGTCCTAGCTTGAATTGCTTGAAGTTCAGTTTCTTGACTTTTTAGAGCTGTAAGCTTGCTATTTAGCTGTGACTCCTCAGCAGTTAGAACAGAAAGCTTTTGCTTAATACCCTCGTTTTGTGAGTTTAGGACTAAAAAAGCACCGCCAACTATGGCGAGAGCAACTACAGCAGCTGCACCTCCATAAACTAAAAACTGCGAATCAGCTATCGGTTGACGTTCTGAAGCTTGAGCTTCATCAGCTACGCGATCGCTTAAAAAATTAATATCAAGTGTATACATAACGCTTTTTTAAACCTCCCTCAAACCTAGACCTAGAGCAACAGACATAGCCATACGTTCCTGAATGGGAATGTCCCCATCAACAGTTACACCAACGGCAGTAAGTGGGTCAACTGCAATAGCAGCAATACCGAGACGCTGACTGAAGAACTCATTTAATTGACCTATACAAGCACCAGGTCCTGCAATCAATAACTGCACAACATCCGAACCAGGCGATTGACTAGTGTAGAAGTCAATTGAACGTCTTAGTTCATCGGAGAGATCGCCAACAACCCTCATAATTGCGGCATCACCTGGAGTTCCACCACCACCAGCAAGACTTGCTGTATCCATAGATTGAACAGGCACAACAGTTGAACTCAACATCTCCATATCCGTTGTTCGACGGGGAGGCAGGTTGATGGCTCGCAATTGAGCATTCTGAATCTGAGCAGTACCGATAGGGAAAGTTCGAGAAAATTGTGGAACTCCATCAACTGTTACCGTAATTTCGGTAGCTTCGTACTCAATATCGACGATCGCTACTGCTTCCGCTAAGGTACTAAATCTTGACAACTCATTGTGCATAGCACGAATAAGAGCAAAGCTACTAACCTCAACAACATCAACCTGTAGCTGTGCTATTTCTAGAGCCTGCATATAGCTGTCTGTGACCTCTTTTGGTGTTGCCACCATCAGAATTTCAATACGTTCAATGCCATCATCATCAAGAGCTGTGCCCAGCTTTTGATAGTCAACATCAGCATCTTCACGAGGAAAAGGTAAGTACAGACTAGCCTCTTGATTAAGAACCATCTCGCGCAGTTCAATGTCAGGAATTTCCGCTGGAAGGCGAATTAAACGGCTCACAGTCTCGCGACCTGGTAGAGCCGTAGCAACCTTCTTTACTTTTATTTTTTTGTCTGCTAGCAAACTGCGAATAATTTCTCCCAGCGCTACAGGGTCGAGAATACGTCCTTCTTCAACAGTACCTTCAGGAAGCTCGACGCTACCATACGTCACTAGCTTGTAAGAAGATTGCCCCTTGCGGCGCAATTGAACCAGGTTAACTTTCTCGGAAGTGATTTCAATTCCGATGCCTTTCTTAGACTTTCCGCCAAATTTTAAGCCGAACATAAGCGTGTCTTTATGAGTTTTGTAGCTTGTGTAGCACTGGGCATACTAAACAATGGAGGGATTATAGACTGTAAGTGACCATTGTCAATAGCAGAAGAAAAAATAATCATCACGAATGTCGTAGATGTCTGATTTTGCCTTGTCACTTATAGACGATTTTGGTCGTTTTAGCAAACAAAATAAAAATGTAGGTTGAAATTCTCTTTATAGAGCAAAGTATGTTTTGCTCTATAACGAGCTACTTAGAAAAAAACAAACAGCAAAAAGCGACGCTTTTCCCTGTTTGTTTTTCTCAGCTCATAAAAAGCTAGAGAGGCTAGGATTCTCGCAAACTCTCTTTAGGAATGAAAATTAAATGACCTGTGCAAATAAAACCCAAAATCGTTTCGGACAATCCGAATCTCGTGCAGTTCGCGACCGTCGCTTCTCGCTCGCAGCGGCAACAGCCGGTCCGCTAAGGAAC
>JANNDZ010000149.1:0-3040 GCA_031378395.1 Pseudanabaena sp. OTE_75_metabat_487_sub | reverse complement strand
TTTTTAAATATTGGACTAAGGGATCTGTGATTTGAGAAACTATTTAAGAATTGTCTAGATCTATCCCAGCCCACCCTTTACAAGGGGGAGGATTTAAATTATTCCATCTTGTAAAGGGCGATCGAGGGGGATCTCTTCGAGTTTTTAACCGCAGAAAGTAATTCTTAAATGGTTTCTAATAAAGTCCCAAATATAAAAACAGAATTAGTGGGAAGGCTTTGCCGTCCCACTAATTCTGGGAAATCTGGATTGGGACTTTATTTTTTGCAAGTTCCTAATCGCGATAATAAACTTCACTGCCTGAGTCAGGGACAAATTGACAGGTTTTTTGAGAAGTGAAGAATGATTTCCAGATGGGAACGCTGGACACTCGGTAATATGAGCCTAAAACTGGTTTGATTGCTTCAGTAGCAGTCTTGAGATGGTAGTGAGGAATACCAATAAAAATATGGTGAGCAACATGAGTACCGATATTGTGATGGATATCATTGAAGATTCCATAATCACGATCGATGCTAGAGAGCGCTCCTTTCAAGAAATACCAATCTTTACCACGATACCAAGGAATATCAGCCTCGGTATGGTGCAAATAGGTGACGAGATCGAGCCATACTACAAAGACTAGGTAAGGAACGATATAAAACTTAAATAGAAATAGGAACCCGTAGGTAAAGCCCAACCATCCTAAAAAGCCAACCATCGCGGTAAAAAGAATGCTACTGGTGAGAATATCGTTCGTCTCTGATTCGCGAAATAGATCGTTATTGGGAACGAAATGGGAAGCCGTAGGACGTGCAGGCGATCGCTTAAACAAGTACAAAGGATAAGCTAACAACAGAGCATCAAAGCGGATGAATTTCCCAAGCCAGTCCATAGATTTATATTGACTTTCAGTGACTGGATACCAACTTTCATCGGTGTCAATATTACCTGTGTTTTGGTGATGGGTGCGGTGACTGATGCGCCAGCCGTGATATGGAACCAGAATGGGGATATGAGTCAGATGTCCAACTAGGTTGTTAAGCCATTTGATCCGTGAAAAAGACCCATGTCCGCAGTCATGACCAACTACAAAGAAAGCCCAAAACATGGTTCCTGTTGCAAACCAAAAAATTGGATAAAACCACCAAGCATCAAGGTAAGCGGCTGTGGCATACAAGCCCACAATAATCGCAGTATCGGCAAAAAAATAGGCGAGCGAGCGCCATACGTTAGGAGCAAAACATTCGTTAGGAATAGCAGATTTTACATCTTGAAAAGTAAACGGAAGTTCAGTTTGAGTTGTCGAAGATGTATCGGTAAGCGGGTTGTCGAGATTGATCCGATGAATATTCGTAGACGACACGTATTATTTCCCTGTTGTTAAGAAAAATTAAGTTAATACTTAAATATTAGCAGGGACTTAGCTTATTCTTCAAAACCAAAGGTATTGAGTAAAAATTTCCAGCGATCGCCTCGCGTATTGATGAAAGCTTGCATTTGAGCGATCGCACGCTGATCCCCAGATTGTTGTTTGAGTTGTTGTTGGTTCGGCAAGCGATGAATCTCATAAGTAAATGGCGTATGCCATGTGAGATTGCCCAAACGATGCAGTAACCCCAAAGCCAGCGCGGCTTCGGGATGCCTAGCAACTTCGGCGAAATTACCTTGACGGGGCAGTTTTGGCAAAATAGCTAGAGATTGTTGTTGTAGTTTTTGTTGTTGCTGCAAGAAAAAATCGACTCTTTGGCGATCGCTATCATCAAGTAGCCCAGTTGGTTCACTGACTAACATCAAAGCCTCCGCAGGGTTGTCATCGCGTCCTGCTCGACCAATTTCTTGGATATATTCCGAGAGCGTCAAAGGCGGATGAAAATGCAATACCCAACGAGTATCAGGTTTATTAATGCCCAGCCCAAACGCAGATGTGCAGATCACAAAGGGATATTGGTTAGTCAGCCATTGTTGCTCAATATGGCGACGCTCTTGAGGTGGCAAGCCTGCATGATAAGCGGCGGTTTTAAAAGAATTCTCTTGTAACCAAGTAGCAAGCATCTCAGCATCATTACGACTGCGGACATAGATTAAGCCCGATTGTCCCTTACGATCGCGGATAAATTTGAGGGTGCGCGATTTACGTCCTGCGGGTGTCCATGCGATCGCTACCTGCAAACTCAAATGCGGACGATAGGGACTAGTACGCACAATACTGGGATTTTCTAATTTTAAACAAGCTTGCAATTCAGCTGTTGTATCGCGATCGGCAGTCGCAGTAAAGGCGGCTAGAGCAATACGTGGATGATGATCAGGCTTTTGCGCCATCAAGGCTGAGCGTACTGCTCCTAATCGGCGATAGCTGGGGCGAAAAGAGTCTCCCCATTGAACTAAACAATGAGCCTCATCGAGCATCAAACCTGTAATCTTTAAATTGCGATCGCTAAGTTTTTCCCAGACAGGTTGACTCAAGAGGGTTTCTGGAGAAACGTAAAGTAATCTGATGTTTTCGAGATTGCGTAAGACTTCGCGGCGTTCTATTTGCGATAAATTACTATGCAAACAAGCTGCGGGGAGACTCCGCGATTTACAATCTCGCACTTGATCTTCCATCAGGGCGAGTAAAGGAGAAACTACCAATGTCAAGCCTTCATTAAGGATTGCTGGTAACTGAAAGCAAATAGACTTACCTCCACCTGTAGCCATAATCGCTAAGCTATCCTGCCCCTGTAGTAGGCTCGTAACTACCTCTCGCTGAGATGGACGTAAATCTGCGTATCCCCAAATTTTCTGAAATGTTTGCTGAACTGCCGTCCATTCCTTACATGTTTTTGACATTGGTTATATTAATGACTCATTAATATAATTATTTCAGGCATTTAAGTAACTGTGCAGAAAATTATCCAAACCCTTAAGGGTTTGGGGGTCGAGAAGTATGGCGTTCCCAAACATAAAACAAAAAACTAGTGGCAGTGCTTCGCACTGTCACTAGTTTTTTGTTTTATGCCTAGATACAGTTGACGATGGCGATGTGATCAAGAAAACTATTTTTTATTTACCTATAGCA
>JANNDZ010000146.1:0-3481 GCA_031378395.1 Pseudanabaena sp. OTE_75_metabat_487_sub | reverse complement strand
GCTGAAGCAGCCACTGACGGCGAAGGAGACGTTGGTGTAGCACTGGGTTGCTGACATGAAGCTAATGCGAATGCAATGGATACAGGCAATAGCAAACTACCAGCGAAGCGTTTAAGCATATTTGATATTGTGGGAATAAGATTTGTCAACTTAATAATACTACCCTAACTATATTGCCCATATAGTACTTTTTGCTGCACCTCAAGGTTTTTGAGTTTTCATTTCGCCTACGGCAAAATGAAAACCGCTATACTTACATTTCTGAGGATTGTTATTAGAAAGTAATAGTGTCACCTTGCGATTACGCTCTAATTTTTAGGAATTTTATTGACAATCGCACCAAAAATAAGAGTTAGGCTTATTATTTAGATTACATTTTGGCTTTACTTAGGTACACAAAGATTTATGTTTAATGCAACTGAACTGCTGATCGGTAACTTTGTTGAACAACTAAAGCTAGGATATCGCCGTACCTATGGCGGCTATCTACATGATTACGAAGATATTATCGGCTGGGCTGGCAACATGGCTCTGGAAAATATTGCCAATAGTGATGCGCTCTACCACAATGTCGAACATACGATCTTAGTGACGCTAGTTGGTCAAGAAATTTTGCGTGGTAAGCATATCCGTGAAGGTCGAGTCTCGCCTGAAGACTGGTTGCATTACATTATTTCTCTTGTTTGCCATGACATTGGCTATGTTAAAGGGGTTTGCCTCCAAGATGGTGGTGGTAAGTTTGCCACTGGTATTGGTGATGCGATGGTAGAGTTACCCGCAGGAGCATCAGATGCGGGATTAACGCCGTACCATGTCGATCGCGCTAAACTATTTGTAAATCAGCGCTTTGCTAATCATTCTTTAATTAAGTCTGAGAAAATTTGCCGTAATATTGAGCTGACGAGATTTCCTGTGCCGAAAACTGGCGATCATCAGGATACTACGCATTTTGCAGGCTTGGTGCGATCGGCAGATTTGATCGGACAGCTTAGCGATCCCCGTTATCTCAAAAAAATTGGAGCTTTATTTTATGAGTTTGAAGAAACTGGCGTAAATATAGCGCTGGGATATGCTCACCCAGGAGACTTACGCCGCAACTATCCTAAATTTTATTGGACAAACGTATATCCATTTGTTAAAGACGCTCTGTACTATTTGTCTCTGACACAGCAAGGTCAAGAGATTGTGGCGCACCTTTATTCCAACGTTTTTGTAGTTGAACATGAGAAGCCAGAATATCAACCATAAATATGTAAACATTCTCACAACAAAGAGTGTGCGGCGCAAAGCGCCGCACACCCTTTGTTATTAAGCCAAGGTGCTTATGCAAATCTTTTCATTTTGTTCAAAAAGCGGGATTTCAACTTCATCAAAAAATGCGATCGCGAAGTCTCTCCATCCATTGTTTCCTCTTGGATAAGTTTCAGGCGTACAAACATATGCCTCTAATCTCAAATCGTTATAGTTGCTGTTTAACTTGCGATCGAATAGTGTGATCGTATTTTTGAGTTGATTGATCGCTTTTTTACGATTTTTGCGAATTGCTCTTTCTTCTAAACTAGTTGCATTCAATTTAAACTCAACGAAACAAAAGTCATTGTCATCAAAGAACACAAAATCACAACAAGAGTCACCAAAGCCTAAAAGCCCATTTCTTCCATCAATCGGAATAAATGCAACAGTTTTAGCATCCACTATCTTGAATACTTTTGTATCATCAAAATCAGATTCAACTGTATCTATACCATTTACTCTAATTGTAAAAGTCTTATTTTCAAGATTGCTATTTAAAACAATAAACGATTGACCTTGATGATCGATTATAGAAAAACCTTCTCGAAGCTCTACTTCTAATACATCGTTTAAATTATCAAAGCTATTTGATAATTGATCTTTCATCTCCTCAAACTTGCTCATCTTCTTCTAACACTTTTAGTATAAATACTATATAAAGTGTCAAAATCACCACCCAACATCTCAGAGACTTCATCTAAATAATTTTGTTTAATAGCCCCTGTTTGCTGATTAAAAATAGATTCACAATACTTAGGCTCTTCCTCAATAGAAGAATTGCCTAACGAATAAGCAGAAAATTCATTTGGATCTAGCCAAAATTGTTTTGGTATAATTTTCTCTACTTCAGTCTCAGCCGATGGATTCTTATCTACAACTCTTTGAGCAAATAGTAAATTGTTAAACACTGAGAGTATATAAGGACTATGAGTAGTAATAATAATTTGATTATAATCATTTTGATTAACTATTAAAGCTAATAAATCAATCAAGTTTTTCTGAGCAATAGGAAATAAATGAGTTTCTGGTTCTTCTACTATTCTCAGTAGTGGTAATCCTCTGATTGTAACAACAAGTATATCCTGTAAAATTCTAATTGCTTCTTGCTGTCCTGATGAAGAATTACGAATATCTATAGACTTATGAGAATCAATTATAATCTTTTCTTCGCCATTATCATTGATATATTCACCTTTTAAGATCTCAAGCACCTTCTTTTTGACACAATCAAGATTTTGAGGTTTTGTAGTTTTTTTGTCGCTACTTTCATATTTAGTTAAAAACAATTTGTTGTTTATAATTCTTTTGATAAATTCCAACATTAAAATCTCATCGACTGTTTGTGTCTTTAAATCAAATGCAAGATTACTATTTTTTTCTAATCTGTTTTTGACAATTCCAAATAAATCTCTTTCAAATATTTCAGAGTAACTTACAGTAGCACTTCTGCCAGCAATTACATATAGTGAATCAGATTGATAACAACTAAATAAATGATTTAACTTATTTGCAATTATGTTGGCATAATTAAGTTTGATTTGCTCATGGGAAAGCCACTCAGGACTACCTATGTCTGGATGTTTTTGTAGAATCGTTTTGATTGCACTTATAGAAATCTTAAAGCTAGAATCATAAAAATTTTGACTAAAATCACACCGTATTGTTCTATCGTCATTGAGGCTTAAAGTTAATGACTTATCTATTTCAAATTCATCTTCAAATTCATAATAAAACTTTATTTCAAAATCATCATTGAAATTTTTAGTTGATCCAAACCAGTTATAAAATTTTTCTTGTAGCACTAAAATAACATCTAAATTCTCATCAAAGTAACCTCTTTCTTGATCTTGATAAATTTGATTGAATACGTCATCTCTTAGTGATTTAAAGAAGTAAATAAGTTTAGCAATCGTGCTTTTACCGCTAGCTTGTTCACCGATTAAAACTAAAACTTTCTTTATTTCAATTTCGGCGTATTCGATCGCTCCAAAGTTTTTGATAATAATTTTTTGCATATAGTTTAGTTACTTGGTTAGGTGATTTGGTGTTAAAACTAGTTATAGCCTATATTTCATTAAATAAAAAAGGAGGTCTTAAATTACTAAGACTCTCCTTCTTCAAAAGCTTGGCTTAGAGATTAAGCGCCAACTTTGCCGTAAAAAATGCCGCGAATGATGACTTCCTTGGG
>JANNDZ010000138.1:0-13228 GCA_031378395.1 Pseudanabaena sp. OTE_75_metabat_487_sub | reverse complement strand
CCCCCCCCCCCCCCCCCCAACTCTCTTTTGGTTTTTTTGAGCTTTATTTAGTTAAAATAGGGAAATACCTGCAAGTGACTAAATGTTTCTATGAAAGATATTAAAGATGAAAACAATACTTCAGATGAAGATGAGCTATTTCGTTTGGGAGGGAAAACATCAAATTTTGTGATTACACCTGCGGAAGTTCGATATCACCATATTAAGGTTGAAGATTTGGATAAACCTGTAGCGGCGATTACCTACAACAATTCCACCTACAGCTTATTTCGTACTAGCTTTGACTGGCCAGAAGTAGAAAAAATAACGAATCGTCTTTCGGCTGCCTATGTGATTACGGTTATCAAGAAAGGTTGGGCAATTTGGGTGTTTGAATATTAAAGTCAGAATCGTGGATTAGACGGATTAGAGAATGACGCAGATTTTTATAAGAACTGCAATCAATTTTTTAAAGGTGTTGCTTTGCAACACTTTTAAAAAATTGATTGGCTCGGTTTTGATCGTAAATTGCTGCAAATAAAAATCTGTGAAATCCTAAAATCCATTTAATCCGTGATTCTGGTTTTTTATTCTCTTTGCTCTACAAGTTCCGCAAAAGCTTGTTCAAAATCCTCGTTTGTAATCCGTAAATTTTCAAGTAGATTAGACTCATCACGTTGATGGCGACGAATAGCAAAAATGGCGGCGCGGTTGCTAAGGAATGCAAGATCGGCTCCATTCCAATTATCGGTATGGTCTGCCCAAATTGACAAATTGAGATCTATTGCAAGAGGTCGATCGCGGTTATGTACTTCTAAAATTGAACTCCGACTATCGCGATCGGGTAAATCCACCATCATATGTAGCTCAATGCGACCCGATCGCAATAGAGCAGGATCAATAGACTCTCGGCGATTGGTTGCGCCAATTACTAATAGTCCCTCAGCAGATTGCAAGCCATCGAGTTCTGTTAGTAACTGACCAATCACGCGATCGCTCACGCCGCTATCACCTTGATAGCTACCTCGCGCAGGTGCAAGCGTATCGATTTCGTCAATAAAAATCACGCAGGGAGAGGCCTGTCGTGCTTGGGCAAATAACTGTCTGATCGATTGTTCGGAAGCACCGACCCATTTTGTCAGTAGTTCTGAACCTGCAACAGAAATGAAATTAGCTTGGGCTTGAGTAGCGATCGCCTTAGCAAGTAGAGTTTTGCCAGTTCCAGGGGGCCCATAGAGCAGCACACCGCGTGGAGCCTTGGCGTGAGTATGGGCATAGAGTGCGGGATCAACTAATGCACCCGCTACGGCTTCTTGAAGGGTTTGCTTCACCTTGGTGAGTCCACCAATTTCTGACCACTGGACTTTGGGAACTTGAATTTGCAGCGATCGCAATACAGCGGGTTGGACTTGCTTGAGCGCAAATTCAAAATCATCGCGATTCACATCCAAATTGTCGGGAATATCGGCAACACTTGTCACCTGCCGACGCAAGGCATTAGTTGCTGCTACTTGGCACAATCCCTTAATATCGGCTCCCACATAGCCATAGGCACGATCGGCGATATCTTCCAAATCAACATCACTAGTCAAAGGCATTGATCGCGTATGAATTTCTAGAATTTCTCGACGAGCCTTGCGATCGGGGATTGGGAAAATAATCTCGCGATCAAATCGACCTGGACGGCGCAGAGCAGGATCGACCGCATCAGGACGATTGGTGGCAGCTAGCACAATCACGCCTTTAGTTTCCGCAAATCCATCCATTAAGCCTAATAGCTGCGCGACTAATCGCTTCTCAACTTCTCCTTCCACATTCGCCCGATTGGGAACGAGAGCATCAATCTCATCGATAAAAATCAAGCAGGGTGCAGATTTTACTGCCTTCTCAAAAACCTGTCGTAGGCGAGTTTCTGCTTCGCCATAGTACTTACTAATGATTTCTGGCCCAACGATCGCAATGTAATTTACCCCTAACACATTGGCTAACGATCGCGCCGTGAGAGTTTTGCCAGTCCCAGGGGGACCAACTAGTAACACGCCCTTAGGTGGTTCTAGCCCCAATTTTGCTAAGACATCGGGACGCTTGAGAGGAATTTCGACTAAATCACGTAATTGGGCTAAGGTATCGCCTAAACCTCCTACTAGTTCCGCGATCGCTGGTGGTTTTTCATTAGGAGAATTATCTTTTGGCGGCTCAGGTTTGACCACATCAGGAGATGAGACTTCGCGATCGCCACCTGTTGCAGTTGCGGCACGAGGTGATCGAGGAATATTACTGCGTCGGGGAATACTTGATAATGGGCGCGAGGTAACATTTACCTCGGTGTGAATTTCGCCAGATTTTTGCTTCTCGTCTAATTTTTGCGCCAGATCGATGAGTTGATCAAGATTGAGTAACTGCTTGACATCATCTACTAGAGACTCAAATCCCTCGACTTTAAAGGCAAATTTGTCCTTAAAACTATCTTTGTCATTACTCATCGATGCGGTGTCCTATTGATAATCTTCTGGGCGGCAATTACATTCTATGTTAGCGCTGATTCTAGCGTTGATTTAGGTGCGATCGCATCAGCATAAAGTAGAAGCGGGGGCAACTTCGCTCAAACAATGAACAAAAAAAGATCATGACAGCAAATATTCCTACACCTAATCCATGGCATGTTTTTGTCTATGGGACACTCAAGCCAAATGAAGCTAATTACGACCAATATTTTGCTGGCAAAGAGATCTCTGTACAACAGGCGATCGCCTATGGCGAATTATTTGCGCTGCCGATGGGGTATCCTGCGATAATTTTAGGCGATCGGCGGATTTATGGATTTTTACTCTCATTTCCTGAGGCAAGTATTTTGGACTCACTAGATGAATTAGAAGATTATCAGTGCGATCGCGCTGCTTCTGAGAATTTATATAATCGCTATGAGATAGAAGTTTTTAATTTAGAAGGGAATTCTCTTGGCTTTGCTTGGGCATATTTTATGACTTCGCTGCAAGTGAGCAAATTTGGAGGTGTCGCTCAAATCGATGGATATTGGAGTGGAAAATAAAGATTGGCGGCGCTTCGCGCCGCCAATCTTTATTTCTATTAGAACAAGTCTAAATCAGTTACAGCACCTTTACTGCTTGTTGAAACGAGCTTGGCATACTTTGCCAAAACACCTTTGGTATATCGAGGAGCAGGAGGCTTCCAATTTGCACGACGGGTCGCAAGCTCCTCATCGCTGACATTGAGTTGGATCAATCGCTGATGTGCATCAATCGTGATTGAGTCGCCTTCATTGACTAAAGCGATCGCACCACCCACAAAAGCTTCGGGCGCAACATGCCCAACCACCATTCCATAAGTACCGCCAGAGAAACGCCCATCTGTAATCAGAGCAACAGAATCACCTAAACCTGCGCCGATAATCGCACTGGTTGGTGCAAGCATTTCACGCATACCAGGTCCACCCTTTGGCCCCTCGTAGCGAATTACTAATACATCCCCAGCATTAATCTTGTTCGCGAGAATTGCCCCAAGACAATCTTCTTCCGATTCAAAAACACGGGCTGGCCCAGTAATGATCGGATTCTTGACACCAGAGATTTTCGCGACTGCACCTTCTAAGGCGAGGTTGCCTCTGAGGATCGAGAGATGTCCTTGTTTGTACATAGGACGATCCCAAGGACGGATGACATCTTGTTCGGCACGAGGTTCGGCAGGAATATCTTTGAGAAGTTCTTCGACAGTTTGCCCTGTGATCGTGATGCAATCGCCATGTAATAAACCATGAGCCAACAACATCTTCATTACTTGGGGAATGCCACCAGATTTATGTAAATCAGTCGCAACATAACGTCCTGATGGCTTGAGGTCGCAGAGAACAGGAACATTCTCACGGATACGCTCGAAGTCATCAAGGTTCCATTCCACACCTGCGGAATGGGCGATCGCTAAAAAGTGCAAGACCGCATTGGTCGAGCCGCCTACTGCCATGACCACAGAAATCGCATTTTCGATCGATTTGCGGGTGATGATGTCACGGGGTAACAAATTATTGCGAATTGCGTTAACTAAAACAGTGCCAGCCAGTTCGGTATTAGCGGCTTTTTCGGGTGCGATCGCTGACATGGTGGAGGAATACATTAAGCTCATGCCCATTGCTTCAAATGCTGAAGACATAGTATTTGCCGTATACATACCACCACAGGAGCCAGCCCCAGGACAAGCATTGCGCTCAACTGAATTGAGTCTGACTTCATCAATTCGACCTGCACTATATTGACCAACGGCCTCAAAAGAACTAACTACGGTCAAATCTTCGCCATCAAGATGCCCTGGTTCGATTGTGCCGCCATAGACAAATAAAGCGGGAATGTTCATTCTTGCCATTGCAATCATTGCCCCTGGCATATTCTTGTCACAGCCCCCGATCGCCAAAACGCCATCCATGCTCTGAGCGCTACATGCGGTTTCGATCGAGTCCGCAATTACGTCACGGGATACGAGTGAATATTTCATCCCCTCAGTTCCCATGGAAATCCCGTCGCTAACGGTGATTGTCCCGAAAACTTGAGGCATCCCATTAGCAGCGCGAATTCCTGCTTCAGCGCGGATCGCCAAAGGTGCAATCCCCATATTGCAAGGGGTAATTGTACTGTGGGCGCTTGCCACACCGACAATAGGTTTAGTAAAATCTGAGTCTTGGAAACCAACAGCGCGTAACATAGCGCGGTTTGGCGATCGCTGAACGCCTTCGGTAATTGCACGACTTCTGCGATTGTCGGACATAATTCACATCTCTGTTATTAGCTTAATCAACTAAAACATTTTAGAATTTTTAGACACTAGAATAATCATCTTGGACTATCGGCAATTACCAAATGCAACTTCAAACGCAATTTCCTAAGCACTTGTCTGATCGTTTGCCAACTCATCTCAATCGTCGTGCTGCCATTGGAGCTATGGCTCTGACCATCGGACTTGTTCTCTATGGTTGTGGAGAAAGTAAAATTTCCCAATGTAACAAAGTTGTTACTATTGCCAACAAAACTACGGCTCTGACGGCTCCCAAGGATATTGCGGGCTTTGTACCATTAGCCACAAATATTGATCAAATCCGCACAGAGATCCAAGCGATCGCAGTTCAAGACGCAAAGCTTAAAGAATTGCAAACACAATTATTAGGCGTTTATGGGGATACGTCTCAAGCTCTAAAGGGGCAAGCCAAAGCATCAGAAGCTAAAGATCCCAATGCTATGAATAAAGCTAAGCAAGATTTGGAAAACGCATCAAAAAAGGAAAGTGAAGTTGTCGATCAAATCAATGCGTTGTGCATTAAATAACGCCGATGATTTTCAAACCAAGCTCGTAATAATTCCTGACATTCCCGTTCGCGAATTCCTGCGATCGCCTCCAGCTTATGAAACGACACAGGACTATCAGGCAAATTATCCACCGTGCGAATAGACCCTGCTTTTGGATCATCAGCTCCATAGACTAAAGTGCTAACCCGCGCTTGTAAAATTGCCCCTGCACACATTGGACAAGGCTCTAAGGTCACATATAGTGTGCATCTGTTCAGATGCCAATCATGCAATACCCGCGCTGCCTCACGGATGGCAACAATTTCGGCATGAGCAGTCGGGTCTTGATCTCGTTCTTTGCGATTTACACCTGTTGCGATCGCCACCCCCTCACTATTCACAATCACCGCACCCACAGGTATTTCCCCCGCCGCCCCTGCTTCTTTGGCAAGTGCGATCGCCTGATCCATCCAAGCTTGATGCATTTCTATATTATTCATTACCTAAAAATCATGCGTAGGGTGGGCAATGCCCACCTTACTTTCTTTCTTACCAAAAACCAAAAATAATCGGCGGCGCTTTGCGCCGCCGATTTCAAAGCCCAAAAATAATCAGTGGCGCGAAGCGCCACTGATTATTTTTGGTTTTAATGTTATTTATCGCCATTTTTTTTGCAAAATGGTATTAGTACTGAATTGAGTCTTCTATGTCCCCCGAACCAAACGCTTTAGAACCGATCGCATTAACAACACCACTTTTTTACGTCAACGATCGCCCACATATTGGTAGCGCTTACCCCACGATCGCTGCCGATGCTTTTGCACGGTTCTATCGACTCAAAGGACATCCCGTCATGTTTGTGACAGGCACAGATGAACATGGACAAAAGATTCAGCGCACTGCCGAAAAAAATAATTTATTACCTCAAGAGCATTGCGATCGCACTGTTGCTGAATTTTATTCACTTTGGGAAAAGTTTAATATTCGCTTTGATAGCTTTACACGCACCACCGCAACCAAACATCAGGCGATCGTGAATGAATTTTTTCAGCGGGTATATGATGCAGGGGATATTTACTTAAATCAGCAAAAAGGCTGGTATTGCGTTGCTTGCGAAGAATTTAAAGAAGAGCGCGAACTCCCCGAAAGTCATCATTGTCCAATCCACACTAACGTTGTCTGCGAATGGCGTGATGAACCAAACTATTTCTTTCGCCTCTCCAAATATCAAGACGCGCTTGATCAATTTCAAGCAGATAACCCCAACTTTATCCAACCTGAAAGTCGTCGCAATGAAGTTCTTGGCTTTATGAAGCAGGGTTTGCAAGATTTTTCAATTTCCCGTGTCAACCTCGATTGGGGCTTTCCGATTCCTACAGATCCCACCCATACAATTTATGTTTGGTTCGATGCTTTGCTAGGTTATGTCACGGCTTTGCTCGATCCTGATGATGAGCCGACTCTCGAAAATGCCCTCAAATATTGGTATCCCTTCAATTTACATATTATTGGTAAAGACATCCTTAGATTTCATGCAATTTATTGGCCAGCTATGCTCATGTCGGCGGGATTAGCCTTGCCAAAGCGCATATTTGGTCATGGTTTGCTGACAAAAGATGGATTGAAAATGGGGAAAACTCTCGGTAATACCATCGATCCTTACGATCTTGTTGAACGCTATGGTGCAGACCCAATTCGCTACTATTTTCTCAAGGAAATCGAATTTGGGCGAGATGGCGATTTTAACGAAGAGAGATTTGTGGCGATCGTCAATGCCGATCTTGCTAATAGTCTTGGCAATTTACTCAATCGCAGCCTTGGCATGGCAAATAAATATTGTCAGCAAACTATACCTGCCTATGATCCTAGCGATCGCACTGAATTCTCAGCCCTAATTCGACCAGTAATTGAGCAAGCTACATCTTTAGGCGATCGCGTAGCAATTGATTACCAAAACCTCAACTTTCGGGCAGCCTGTGAAAAAATTCTTGAACTGGTATGGAATTGCAACAAATTAATTGATGAAACTACTCCTTGGAAGCAGTTTAAAGCAGGCAAACAAAAAGAAGTTAATGAAACTTTATATACCCTTCTCGAATCAGTACGAATTGCGGTATATCTACTCTCATCAATTACCCCCCAAATGAGCATTGCCGCATATCAGCAGCTAGGGTTATCTTTTGATGAAACATCCCCTCCTGATTGGAGTCATACAAATTGGGGAATACTAAAAGCAGGTCAACCCCTATCAACCCCAACTCCAATCTTTCAACGCATTGAACACAAATAAGTTGCTGGTATGTTGAGATAATTTTGAAATTTGCGCTTTTCAACTCCTAAGCTCCAATCTACTCCTCTAAGTATATTTACTTATAGTGTATAATTAGGAATAAGTTATAAAGATAAGTTATTTATTACTGTAGCTTTATCGTAAAAAATCATCTAATAACCCTAAATTCACTTTAAATTCACTTTAAATTTAATCTTAAATTTATATTTCAAATAGTCTTGGAATAAAGCCAAGTGTTTTTATTGAAGATTACTTTTAACGTCCGCTCATATTTTTGAAAAACTATGTGTTGGTTTATTAATCTGAAGTTAGACAAACGAGTTAAGTAAACACTTAGGACGGGTTTAAGTATCAATGCTAATACCAAAGCTTCATCCCACGGCACTAGATAATAAACGTTCTATAGGCAAAAACATGTTACCTTTTGAGCAAGATTCTGGCTTTAAAGCAGACCAGATTTTAGAAAATCGAGGGCGGGTTGCCATCTTTATTGATGGCTCTAACCTCTTCTACGCCGCTCTCCAACTAGGAATCGAAATCGATTACACAAAGCTGCTCTTATGTCTTACCGATGGCTCGCGGTTACTCCGAGCTTTCTTCTACACAGGGGTCGATCGTACTAATGAAAAGCAGCAGGGATTCCTGTTGTGGATGCGTCGTAATGGCTATCGAGTAATTTCTAAAGAACTTGTACAGCTACCCGATGGCTCTAAAAAAGCTAACCTTGATGTCGAAATTGCCGTAGATATGATGGCGCTAATTGGCTCCTACGACACGGCTGTACTTGTAAGCGGTGATGGAGATCTTGCCTACGCAGTTGATGCGGCAAGCTATCGAGGTGTTCGCGTTGAAGTTGTCAGTTTGAGATCAATGACCAGCGATCATTTGATTAATGTTGCAGATCGCTATGTCGATCTTGAAGCGATTAAAGAAGATATTATGAAAATATCACGACCTCATTCGCCCACTAATATGCCCAATACTGCGGCATCGATCGCTAACTACAACTATCGTCCGATCTCTGGAGTTGCATCCATAGACAGCGATCGTGACAACTAGTAATCAGCTAGAATTCATCTTTGGAAATCACTGGCTCATTAAAAAGAATCTTAATCAATCCTAAAAAATATTGACAGAAGTTGCCATTGTCAATATATTATAGAGTTCGCTGTAAAATATTGCGTCTTCGTAATTTGCTTCTGTCGATTGTAGCTAACCCACTGCATAGAACTAACGCTCTCGCGAAGATAGTGTTGTACAGCCATCCGTCCCAAAAGTTGCTGACGAGATTCCTGAAAAGGTTGTTCAGTAAGTGCTTTTAGGGCAAATATAACATTGAAAACTGACAACAAATTGGGAGACTTATAGTGGCTCGCATTGCAGGAGTAGACCTTCCGCGTGACAAGCGCATCGAAATAGGACTAACGTACATATACGGAATCGGTCTAACTAGCGCCAAAAAAATCTTAGCAGCTACCAAAATAAACCCTGATACACGGGTTAAAGAACTTACTGATCCTGAAGTAACAACTTTACGTCAAGAGGTAGAATCCAACTTTCAAGTTGAAGGCGATCTGCGTCGTCTCGAAGGTTTAAGCATCAAACGCCTAGTAGACATCGGTTGCTACCGAGGTCGTAGACATCGTATGGGTCTTCCTGTCCGTGGACAACGTACTCGCACCAATGCGCGTACTCGCCGTGGCGGTCGTCGTACTGTCGCAGGTAAGAAGAAGGCTCCAGGTAAGAAGTAAGTAAGGATTAATACGAAACAATGGCTCGTCAAACAACTCGTAGAACTGGCGCACGTAAGAATAAGCGCAATGTCCCTAATGGAGTCGCTTACATCCAGTCTACTTTTAACAACACTATCGTCACGATCGCGGACACTGTAGGTGATGTCATCTCTTGGTCTTCGGCTGGTGCTAGTGGCTTTAAAGGCGCGAAGAAGGGTACTCCATTTGCAGCGCAAACTGCTGCTGAATCTGCTGCTAGAAGAGCAATGGAGCAAGGAATGCGTCAAGTCGAAGTAATGGTTACAGGTCCTGGCTCAGGACGCGAAACCGCAGTGAGAGCTTTGCAAGCTGCTGGTTTAGAGATCACCCTCATTCGTGACATTACCCCAATCCCTCACAACGGCTGCCGTCCTCCAAAACGCAGACGTGTGTAATCAATTACGAATTAGAAATTACGAATTAAAACAATAAAACTGTAAAAAACTCGTAATTCGTAATTCGTAATTTTTCAATTAACTCTAATTTCCCCTTTGATTTTCGTTTACTCTTGCAGACTAAGTCGGTACAAATATGGCACAGTTTCAGGTTGAGTGCGTTGCATCCCATACAGAAAAAGACAATAGCCAGTACAGCCAATTTGTACTGGAACCACTAGATCGGGGGCAAGGCATTACCATTGGAAATGCGCTCAGACGGGTATTGCTCTCCAATCTTGAGGGTGCGGCTGTCACTGCTGTTCGCATTGCTGGTGTCAACCATGAATTTGCGACGATTCCGGGCGTAAGGGAAGACGTTTTGGATTTGATGCTCAACCTCAAGGAGTTAGTGCTGAAGTCTTACAGCTCAGTACCTCAGATCATCCGTTTGGTAGAGCGCGGTCCAAAGTTAGTTACAGCTACCAGTTTTCATTCTTTGCCATCGGATATCGAGATTGTCAATCCTAACCAGTACATCGCCACTCTCAGTGAAGGTGCAACTTTGGAGATGGAACTCACGATTGAGCGTGGCAAAGGCTATCGTTCGGTAGATCGATCTAAGGAAGACCATAACTCTCCTATTGATACGCTCAAGATCGACGCTGTGTTTATGCCTGTGCGTAAAGTCAAGTATGAAATTAAGGACGCTCGGATCGGTGATGCGATCAACAAAGAGAGTCTGTTAATCGATATTTGGACAAACGGCAGCATTACGCCTCAAGAAGCACTTAGCCAAGCCGCTAGCGTGTTAGTGAGTTTGTTCTCGCCCTTGCAAGAAATCACTCTTGCGCCCTCTTTGCCTCAAGAACGTGATGAGCAAGACGAGACCAAGCAAATTCACATTGAAGAATTGCAACTGTCAGTCAGAGCATACAACTGTCTCAAACGAGCACAGATTAATACTGTTGCTGATTTGTTGGAATATACCCAAGACGATTTACTGGAAATCAAAAACTTTGGTCAAAAGTCGGCTGAGGAAGTTATGGATGCCCTCAAACAGCATCTTGGCTTAACCTTAACTGAGTCCAAGGCTTCAAAAGTTCTGTAGAAAGCCTTCCTTTTAAACTCTTAAACTTTAAGAGTTTGGTTTCATATTCATCTAGTACACACCTATGCGTCACCGTTGTAAAACCCCCCAGCTTAACAAGGCTGCTGATCAGCGCAAAGCTCTCCTGCGGGCTTTGACAACTGAGTTAATCCTCAGAGGCGAAATTAAGACAACTAGAGCTAAGGCTGATGCTGTTCGTTCCAATGTCGATCATATGATCACTTTGGCTAAAGACGGCTCTCTGCACGCTCGTCGTCAAGCGATCGCCTATTTATACGATATTTCGGTCAAAGATGGCGAACCCGTTAGCGATCGTCCTCAAACCAAGACTAAACAAGAACAATTGCCTGAAGAAGAGCGAGTAACTACCTTGGTTGACTTATTGTTCACCCAAGCGAAAGACCGCTATGCTGAGCGCAATGGTGGTTATACCCGTATTGTGCGCACGGTCAGCCGTCGCGGTGACAATGCAGAAATGGCGATTTTGCAACTTGTGTAATCATCAAGATGTTTTCTGCTGATTCTGAGTCTCCCCATCGTATTGCTTTAGTTATTCAATATCTAGGTACATACTTTTACGGGTGGCAAAGGCAGCCAAACCATCCCAGTGTGCAGCAAACGATTGAAGAAGCGATCTCTAAGATCTGCGGAAAAGTAACCGTTTTGCATAGTGCTGGTAGGACAGATACTGGCGTTCATGCTGCGGCTCAAGTAGCCCATTTTGATACGTCAAGCTTGATCCCTCCCCATCGTTGGGCAAAGGTACTTAATAGTTATTTGCCCGAAGGTATCTTGATCTGTGGATCGACAGAGGTGGCTGCTGACTGGCATGCAAGATTTTCGGCAACATGGCGGCGTTATCGGTACACGATTTACACTGCGGCGATTCCGAATTTATTTGTCAAGCCGTTTAGCTGGCACTACTACCATGATCGCCTTGACGAAAAGCTGATCCATCAAGCCTTACAGCCAATGCTAGGCGAACAGGATATGGCAGCATTTCAAAGAGCAGGTTCAAGCCGTCCCCATAGTCGTCTTGAGCTGCAAGAAGCGATATGTTGGCGAGATGGAAATTTTGTCCATGTGGAAGTCCAAGCAAGTGGCTTTTTATACGGCATGATTCGTTTGTTAGTGGGGCAATTAGTCGATGTTGGGCGTTCGCGCCTAAATGTCGAAGCCTTTACGAACATATGGCAAGAAAAACGTCGTATTGAAGTCAAGTATGCCGCTCCACCGCAAGGACTGTGCTTATTGGCGATCGGCTATGCTGATCACCCATTTGCTGAGTTCGCATCGCGCAAGCAAACATTAGGCTTAAATGATAACCATGTAATTACATTGGTTTGAAGTTTAAAGGCTAATGTGCTCCAAACATACAAGTTTGACAGAAATATTTCACAGATAAATCTCATAGATAAATCTCGTTTGTAGAGAAACTAATGACTACAACTACACTTACTCCCAATAAAAGCTACTTACCTAAAGATCCTGATCGCAAATGGTATGTCATTGATGCGGAAGGTCAACGCCTAGGAAGACTTGCTAGCGCGATCGCACTCATCTTGCGTGGCAAAAATAAGCCTATCTATACGCCCCATCTAGATACTGGCGATTTTGTCGTTGTTATCAACGCCGAAAAAATTGCTGTAACTGGTAAAAAATCCACCCAAAAGTTATACAGAAGACATTCTGGTCGCCCAGGTGGAATGAAGGAAGAAACCTTTGACAAGGTAATCGCTCGCGTTCCTGAACGTATTCTTGAACATGCCATTAAGGGGATGTTGCCGAAGAATACCCTCGGTCGTCAGCTTTTCACTAAGCTCAAAGTTTATAAGGGTGCAAGCCATCCCCATGAGGCTCAACAGCCTGAAACCTTGGTAATCAATACCATCCCATCGCAGAAGTAGGAGAAATAACCGATGTCAGATACTGAACGTTCTAATCGTGCTGTTTACTGGGGTACTGGTCGTCGCAAAAAAGCGATCGCTCGTGTCCGTCTTGTTCCAGGCGAAGGCAAAATCGTGATCAATGGTAAAGCAGGTGATTTGTACTTGCAATTTAATCCCACATACATTGCTGGCGTTAAAGCTCCTCTTGAAACCTTGGGCTTGGAAAATGAGTACGATGTTTTGGTCAATGCTCATGGTGGCGGTGTAACAGGTCAAGCCGATGCAATTAAACTAGGTGTTGCCCGTGCATTGTGCGAACTTGCTCCCGAAAATCGTAAACCTCTGAAGGTTGAAGGCTACATGACCCGCGATCCCCGTTGTAAGGAACGTAAGAAGTATGGTCTTAAGAAAGCTCGTAAAGCTCCTCAATACTCGAAGCGGTAATTTTATATCAATAAAAAAGAGGTCACATAGTGACCTCTTTTTTATTGATATAACTACAGTCATTTGCTTTAGGAAAAATCA